>JABHVE010000087.1 GCA_018658465.1 Alphaproteobacteria bacterium | reverse complement strand
GCCACGTCGACCCGCAGCAACTACACCGTGGATTCGTGGTTGCGCCACGACGGCCTGGAAAAAGCGCAGCCCTGGCCGAAACCCGGTGAGGTCAGCGCCGATGGCCGCATGCGGTGCGACAGACTGGGCTGCATTGCCGTGGTGAATGGTATCGAGGTGGCGTTTGTCCAAGACGAGCGAGCGTTTGCCGAGGATTGCGCCAGAGCCCGTGTGGTGATCGCCGTCGTCCCCGCGTTCAATCCGTGCGGGGCGGAAGTGGTGGTTGACCGGTTTGATGTGTGGTGGCGGGGTGCCCACGCGGTGTGGATCACACCGGATGGGATCGTTGTGCGCAGTGTCTCAGATGTGCGGGGCGATCGGCCGTGGGTGATATCGCGGCACAGGCCATAAAAAATGGCCGCAAACAAATGGACCCAAGATTAAGAGCCTAGTTGTAGCGGCGCATCAGGCCGACCAAGCGGCCTTGGACTTGCACCCGGTCGGGCCCGAAAATGCGGGTCTCAAATGCCTCGTTGGCGGATTCCAGCGCCACGGAATCGCCCTTGCGGCGCAGGCGCTTCAACGTCACTTCTTCGTTGTCCACCAGGGCCACCACAATGACGCCGTTATCGGCCATTTCCGTGCGCTGGATAATCACCGTATCGCCGTCGTGAATCCCGGCATCGATCATGGAATCGCCGGAGACTTCCAGGGCGTAGTGTTCCCCCGCCGCGATGATGGCGTCAGGCACATCAATGAAATGGGATTGATCGCGTAAGGCCTCGATTGGTGTGCCAGCAGCGATGCGGCCAAACATGGGCAACGATTGACCGGATCCTGAGGCGGTGGCCGGTGCTGGGCCCACCTTGCCGCCTTTGCTGGTGAAATCTGGGCGGATGATGCCGGGGTCTTCTTCGCGTTCGGCCGTGGCCGGGACGGACGACTCGGGCAGCTTCAAAACTTCCAGGGCCCGGGCTCTGTGGGGCAGGCGGCGGATGAACCCGCGTTCCTCCAATGCCGATACCAGCCGGTGAATGCCGGATTTTGAGCGCAAGCCCAAAGCATCCTTCATTTCGTCGAATGAAGGCGAGACGCCGTCGTCCCCAAGCCGATCATTAATGAAGACCAGCAGTTCGTGTTGTTTGCGTGTCAGCATGTAACCCTGTGCCCCGATTTTTTGCTGGGCACCCGCAACATGCGCCGCCCAATCCCGGGTTCATCCACAACATATGGAACAAACCCTAAACATCGACATGTTCTAGTTTGGTTCTCCTGTGCGGTCAAGGGGGGTTGTGGACGGACTGGCGCGCCTAGTACCCGTCGTAGGAGAGCGTGAAGGGCAGGGCTTCCGCCATCTCGCCCTGTAATGCCGGGCCGGCTTTCACCGCGCGGAGCACAAAGCAATCGGCGTCGGACAGCACCGACACCAAGCTGCTGTCTTGTTCGTCCACAGGGGTGGCGACAAATCGGCCTTTCGCGTCGCGTTCCAACCGCGCCCGCAAATACGCCTGGCGGCCGCCGTTGGCGGGCAAATCCCGGCCCAATCTGACTTGGACTGTTGGCTGGGTGATCTCCGTCATGCCTTGCAACGCCGCCACGGCGGGACGCAGGAACACCAGCGCACACACCATGGCCGACACCGGGTTGCCGGGCAGCCCCAGCATGGGCACATCGCCAAACCGGCCAAACATTACCGGCTTGCCCGGGCGCATGGCCACGCGCCAAAAATCGATGACCAGGCCAATTTCGCCCAGCACCTTTTGCACTAAATCGTGGTCGCCCACGGACGCTCCGCCGATAGTGACAAACATATCGGCGTCGGCTGCTTTGGCCGCCAGGGTCTTCAACGTTTCTGCGTCATCTGTGGCGATGCCCAAATCCACAGCCTCTGCCCCACCGCCGATGGCCATGGCCGAGAGCGCTGGCGTGTTGGAATTGACGATTTGCACGGGGCCGGATGCTTGGCCGGGGCGCACCAATTCATTGCCGGTGGCCAAGATCGCCACCCGGGGTCTGCGCCTCACGGTGACCTCGGCAACATTGGAGGCAGCGGCCAGGCCCACGTCGCGGGCGGTCATGCGGGTGCCCGCCGTCAGCATCACGGTGCCTGTCAGAAAATCCAATCCTTGGTGCCGCACGTTGCGCCCCGCTTCGGCTGGCACATTGATGGTGATGGTATCGCCATCAACTGTTGTGTTTTCCTGCATGACCACCGTGTCGGCGCCGTCGGGCACCGGGCCGCCGGTGAAGATGCGCACTGTGGTTCCGGGCTCGACTGTGCCCTCAAATAATCCCCCCGCCGGAGCCTCGCCGATGCGCGTCAAAGCGGCTGGCACCTGGGCGATATCGGCGGCGCGCACCGCGTAGCCATCCATGGCCGACACTGTGGATGGGGGCTGGGTGATGTTGGCCAGAACATCGGCTGCCAATACCCGCCCGAAGGATTGCTCGACGGCCACGCTTTCCGTGCCCACCGGCTTGATCGCGGCCAATACCTTGGCCAGGGCCTCGTCAACCGGGGTCAGATCAGGGAGCTGTCCATTCACCGGATTTGCCTCCCGCTTTGTGCATCAGCCGCACGCCGCTGATAGTCATGCCGCGATCGACCGCCTTGCACATGTCGTAGATGGTAAGGGCTGCCACCGAGGCGGCGGTGAGGGCCTCCATTTCGATACCCGTGCGGCCGGTGACTTTGCAGGTGGCGGAAATGTCGATGGCGTTGCGGTCCTGGTCCGGGGTCAGTTCGACCTTCACGGATGACAAAGGCAGGGGATGGCACAAGGGGATCAGATCCGGCGTGCGTTTGGCCCCCATGATCCCGGCCAAGCGGGCCGCCGCCATCACATCGCCCTTTTTCACGGTGCCTTCCAGGATCAGCGCCCAAGTGGCGGGCTCCATGGTGATG
>JABHVE010000057.1 GCA_018658465.1 Alphaproteobacteria bacterium | reverse complement strand
GATGATTTCGACCCGGCCCGACACAACCATATAGGCGGCCTTACCCTTGGATCCTTGTTCGAAAATTTTAGCGCCGGCTTCGAAATCCAGGCGCTGAATTCCCACAATATTCGACAAAAAACTCTCCCACCCGAATAGGCACAATCACCACAGGCCGGATGTCATAAGATAGGCGGGCGGAGCGGTCAAACAAGAAACTAGTTCGGGAAGCGGGGGTGCCAAGGGCGCCAATGAATGGGCCTCATAATTGCGACGGATTATCGCAAGCTGGCCTCGATATTGCCGCCATCCACGGTCAATGTTGCCGCCGTGGTTTTGCGGGCCAGGGCCAGGGCAACGAACGCCTGGGCCACGTCGTCGGCCAGGACTTCGCGCTTCAACAAATTGCCGGTGCGCAGATATTCTTCTGGGGTTAGGCCTCGGGCCTTTGCCCGCTCTTCCAAAAACCCATCGGCGAAGATGCCGGTATTCACCCGGTCAGCGTTGATGGCGTTGGAGCGAATGCCTGCGGTGCCGTATTCCAGGGCGTATTGCTTGGCCAAGAACATGGTCGCGGCTTTGGGCAGGCCATAGGGGCCGAACCCGGGTCCGGGATTGACCGCTTGTTTCGAGGCATTGAATAACAACGCGCCGCCGGTGCCTTGGGGGCCCATCACTGCCACGGCGTTTTGCGCCACGGTCTGATGGCCCCAGAAATTGAGCTCGAAGCTTTTGCGTAACACGTCGTCGTCAACGGTGGCGATGTCCCCTTGCCACGCGGCCCCGGCGTTGGAGACAACAATATCGACACCGCCATAGGCCGCGCACACCGCATCGAAGGCCGCGCGGACGCTGTCAGAGTCGGTGACATCGCAGGCTAGGCCAAGGCCGCCGATGGTGTCGGCAACTGATGTGGCGGCGGCAAGATCCAGGTCCAGCACCGCGACTTCTGCACCTTGGGCGGCGAAGGCCCGGGCTGTGGCGGCACCGATTCCGCCCGCGCCGCCGGTGACCACGGCGATCTGACGGGCCAACGGTTTTTCCGCTGACTTGGACAGCTTGGCCTGTTCCAGGGACCAATATTCGATGTCGAACATGGCGGCCTCGTCCACCGGCTGATATGTGCCGATGGCCTCGGCATCGGTGATAACCCGCACAGTGTTTTCGGCGATGTCGGCGGCGATAGCAGCGGCGCCTGCATTGGCGCCCGCGCCAAACAGCCCCAGCCCCGGCACCAGGACGACGCGCGGCATGGGGTCTAGCGCGGTCTTGGCAGGCTCCCGCACACCATCGTGGCGGGCAAAATAGGCGTGGTAATCAGCAACGTATTTATTCACCGCCGCGCGGACACCGTCGGCGAAGTTTTCCGAGCCGGCTGGCGGCGTAACCAGGGGAAAATTCTTGGTGCGGATGGCGTGGTCGGGGGTGACGACGCCGACCTGTGAATAGCGCGCCACTTCCGAGCCATTCACATAGTTCAGGATGGCGCCTGATGTGCGGAAATCCAACACCATGCGCACCGGATCGGCCACCGAGGCGTCGCCGTGGACCGCTAGAAGGCCGCGGACGATGGGGGCTATTTCTGCCAGTGGCGCGGGATCGGGAAGTGCGGCGCTGGGGAAGATTTTTGACCCAGCCCCGGCAATGCGGTCTTCGGCCAAGGTCACCAAGTCCACCATGCGCTCGTATGAGTCCTGGGCCGTGGCACCAAAGCTGAAAATGCCGTGCTGGCGCAGGATCATGCCCTCCACATTTGGGTTGGCTTCGAAGACCTTCGCCGCCGCCAATGCTAGATCGAAGCCCGGTTTGACGTAGTCCACCAACGACACCCGATCGCCGTAAACCTCGGCCAGCAGGGATTGGTCATCGGTTTGATCGGTCAACGCCAGGACCGCTGTGGAATGGGTGTGATCGACAAATTTGTGGGGCAGGAATGCGTGGAGCAAAGTTTCGACGGACGGATTTGGCGACCCCGGATCAATGAGCGCGCTGCGTTGAAACCGCACCATGTCTTCGTCGGACAGGACGGTGAAACCGCGCAACTTCAACAGTGCCTCCATGCGCACGGATGGCAATCCGGCCGGCTCGATCTCCCCCATGTCCCAGCCGGAACCCTTGACGCACAACACTTCTGTCTCGTCCCCCAGCAGATCGGTCACGGTTGTTTTCACCGATGTGTTGCCGCCGCCGTGGAGCACCAACAGCGGATCGCGGCCCAACAGGCGGGTGGTGTAGACCCGTAACGCCAGATCCTCGTTGATGCCGTCCGCGCCATAGCGCGCGATGTATTCGGCGGCGTCTTTGTCAGACCATGTGGACTTCATTCCGACATTTCCTGTGCGTGTTCTGGATACAACGCCACCAGCCCTGCGCCATTGGGGTCGGCGACGCCGCGTTCGGTGATGATGCCGGTGACTAGGCGCGCTGGCGTCACGTCGAACGCCGCGTTGGCCGCTTTGCTGCCCAGGGGGGTGACTTGGACCGTGGCGATCTCGCCGTCCTCGTTTAAGCCCGCGATATGGGTGACTTCGCGGGAATTCCGTTCTTCGATGGGAATGTCGCGGACGCCATCGGTGATCGACCAGTCGATGGTGGATTGGGGCAAGGCCACATAGAACGGGATGTTGTTGTCGTGGGCGGCGAGGGCCTTCAAATACGTGCCGATTTTGTTGCACACGTCGCCGGTGCCGGTTGTGCGGTCCGATCCGGTGATGCAGGCGTCGACGCGGCCGTGTTGCATCAAATGGCCGCCAGCGTTGTCGACGATGACCGTGTGAGGAACCCCGTGCTGGCCCAGTTCCCAGGCGGTCAGCGATGCGCCTTGATTGCGCGGCCGGGTTTCGTCCACCCACACGTGAACCCGCACCCCGGAATCGTGCAGCGTATAGATGGGGGCCAGGGCCGTGCCGTAATCCACCGTGGCCAGCCAACCGGCGTTGCAGTGGGTGAGAATGTTCAGGTCCGAGCCGGATTTGTTCAGATCGACCGCCAGATCGTTGAAGACTTTTGCCCCGTGCTTGCCGATGGCGCGGCAGGATTCAACATCGTCATCGGCTATTTTGGCGGCGGCCTCGTAGGCCGCATCTACCCGACTCTCTTCTGGTAAATCGGCCAGGACCCTGGCCATGGTGTCCAACGCCCAACGCAAATTCACCGCCGTTGGGCGGCTATCCAGCAATGTCTTGGCGGCGGATTTCAGCCCAGCATCGGTGGCATCTGCGGTCATGGCCAAGGCCAAGCCGTAGGCCGCCGTGGCGCCAATCAATGGCGCGCCACGCACCTGCATGGTTTTGATGGCCGTCACTGCGTCGTCAGATGTGCGTAGCTCCACTGTGACGAATTCGTGGGGCAGACGGGTCTGGTCGATGATTTCTACAGTCCGTCCATCGTCGCCCAGCCAGATGGTGCGGTAAGCGGTGCCGCCGACGTTCACTCGCCTTCGAACTCCACCAGGGTGAGGACCGAGACGTCCTCGGCCTCCAATCGTTTGCGGCCGCCCAGGTCGGGCAAGTCGACGACAAACGAGGCCCCAACGATCTCGGCCCCGGCTTGGCGCAGCAAACTGACGGTGGCGATGGCCGTGCCTCCGGTGGCGATCAGATCGTCCACCACCAAGACCTTTTGGCCCGCGGTCACCGCGTCGGTGTGGATTTCCACGGTGTCTGTGCCGTATTCCAATTCGTATTCCTGGCCGATGGTGGTGAACGGCAGCTTGCCTTGCTTGCGCACCGGGATGAAGCCAACGGACAATTGGTGGGCGATGGCGCCGCCGATGATGAACCCCCTGGCTTCGATCCCCGCCACCGCGTCGATGACGTTTCCTGTGAAGGGCTGGACCAAATCGTCAATCAGCTTGCGAAAACCAAATGGGTCTTGGAGCAACGTGGTGATGTCGCGAAACATGATCCCCGGTTTGGGGTAATCGGGGATGGTGCGAATGCGGGATTTCAACGGCATATATTTAGGCTTTCAGTGCGCGACCGGCGACGGCATCAAGTTTTTCTGCCATGGCCGGATCGCGGGCGTCGGGGGCGGTGATGATCGCGGTATCCAGAGCGTGGTCGCAGCCAGCCGGGCAGGCGTCGGGCCGGTCGCTCAAATTCGGCGTCACGGCCTTGACCAATGACCTCGCATGATCGGCATTGGCTGTCAGCACGCGGATGATGTCGGCGACCTGAACATTGTCGTGGTCGGGGTGCCAGCAATCGTAATCCGTCACCATGGCCACGGTGGCGTAGCAAATCTCGGCTTCCCGCGCCAATTTAGCTTCGGGCATGTTGGTCATGCCGATGACTTAGCAGCCCCAGGCGCGATAGAGCTCGGATTCCGCCAGGGTGGAAAACTGCGGGCCTTCCATGGCCAGATATGTGCCGCCGCGCACAGCCGTGACATCGACGGATTTCGCCGCGGCCTCCAAGGCATCGCCAAGACGCGGGCACACCGGGTGGGCCATGGACACATGGGCCACCAGTCCGGGGCCAAAGAAGGACTTTTCCCGGGCAATTGTGCGGTCGATGAATTGGTCGGCGATGACAAATGTGCCGGGGGATAGTTCTTCCTTGAACGAGCCCACGGCGGATACGGAAATGATGTCGGTGACACCGGAACGCTTCATGGCGTCGATGTTGGCGCGGTAGTTCACGCCGTTGGGGGGCAGCTTGTGGCCGCGCCCGTGACGGGGCAGGAACACCATGGCTTGGCCGTCCAATTCCCCAAACATCAGGTCGTCCGAGGCGTCGCCAAAGGGCGAGGTCACAGATTGCCAGCGGGTGTTTTCCAGGCCTTCGATGTCATAGACACCGCTGCCGCCGATGACGCCAATGATGGTGTCAGTGGTCATGTTTTTTCCAGATGGGTTCGATCAGGTGCCCGGAGTATCGGTTATTCGGGTAGGAGAGGAAAGCGTCGGTTCGAAACTCGCCCAATCGTAAATCGGGTCAGACGGTGGGTGCCCGTTGGCCTATTATTCGCCATCGTCTGGCAGGAAATTGTCGTCGTCGTCAGTTGCATCATCTGCAAGCACGCTCCGCTGGGTCACTAACATCTTGATCAGGCGGCCGAGCTCCTTGTCTCCAACTTCACCGTCGGCGAGAAGCCGGATGCTTGTTTTGGGCCCGAGTTTGATACGCAACCACTCCACTTCGCCTTGAATCAGCTGACTGTTTGGGCTGGCCCCCATAGGAAAATGCGGCGGTGCTTCCTCGGTGCCACGCTGCTTGACGATCACCTCGGCCATTTTTATCCCAGTTTCGCTTCCCTCTACTACAACCCAGTCCCCGTCGTCAGAAACCATTCGGACACGCTTTGGACCTGGAAATTGAAGAATTCCCCCGGATTCCCACTGAATGAGATCGCCAACCTTAGCACCGCCAAATTTCTCGTCCCCCAGGAGAGCACCGTCGAGGTTGTCACTGTCTCCTGTGTCTGAGACGGTTTCATTTGAATCCGCATTAACCGTTATGCCAGCGAAAGCTAGAGTGGATTTATATTCTTCGACCAGCTCTTCTGCTGCATTTTTGCCGTAAGAACCCTCGCCCCCATCAGCCCGATCCACAGTCAAATAGCTGTTCAGAGCCAAATCCATCGAACCTGACGCTCCGGCAACATTGTATTTTTCCCAAAGTTCCAAGTGGATCTTGGGAGTTAACGCTGCTTGCCGGATGACGGCCCGACGCTTCGATGACTGCGGGTCAGGGTCGCGCACAATGCGAATTGCCCGTTCAGTAAGTCGAAAGCGTCGCTTGCCCCCCGATCCCTCGTCTGCGAGAAGGCCAAATTGCTTCAACGCGGCGATTGTGGCGAAAAGTCCGCTGCTCTTGATCCCGTAGCCCCATGCGTCGGCAAGAACGGATGCGGGGGTAGCGTGATGCAAAGTCTTCTTGTGCATTTCTTCCGCCCGATAAATTGCCTTCTGAAGCGGAATTGCAGGGTATGCAGGGCTGCGGAAGCGCTTGGGCTTGTTGCTATTTTCAGTCGCTTTGGATGCATCGGTCATCGAGCACCTCCTTTCACGGCTTAATATAGCCACCTACCTCGCCAGGATCAAGTAAAAAAGGCACGCTATTTCCGATTTTTGTCTCCTAGGAGGTTGACAAACGGAGGTAGGGGTGGTAAAAGTGTGACCATGAATGGAGATGTTATGAAAAGAAGAGCTGGAGCCCCCGCCGCGCAAGCCGAGCGGCTTGGGGCCAGGACTAAAGGAAAGGGGCCGCTGCTTTACCTCTAACGGCAGACAGCGACCCCGAAATTGGCTTAGATACCCATTGAAACCCGGGCCAGGTCTCGTCCGATTTCTGGTGGGTAGCCAGAAATGGCAGGACCGGCGCTGTTGAAGCAGCGGCGGTCCTTCCTTTTGCCCCGGTCGAAAGAGACAAATTCAGTAGGGTTTATAACACCTTAGGCGATTTTATTCCAGCGATAGGTGGAGGTGACCAAAGTGTGAGTGTGGCCCCTAGTGAACGTCGGCCCAGACCCGGCGTTTGACGGCGATGAACATGCCGGTGAGGATCACCAAGAAGATCATGACGCCTAGGCCCATGCGTTTGCGGTCATCTAGTTTGGGTTCCGCCGTCCACATCAGGAACTGGGTGATGTCCTCGGCCATCTGCTCGATCGTGGCCTCGGTGCCGTCTTCAAAGAACACCGCGCCGTCGAACAACGGCTCGAACATGGCGATTTGCTCGCCGGAATAGAACGGGTTGTAGTTCATGCCGGGGGCGATCTCCACGTCATCGGGGGCTTGCTCGTAGCCCGTGAGCAACGCGTACACATAATCGGGGCCAAAGGGCCGGGCCTTTGTCATCAACGACAAATCCGGGGGCAGCGCCCCGCCGTTGGCGGCCCGTGCGGCGTTTTCATTGGGGAACGGCGGCGGTATGCGGTCTGACAGGCGACCGGCGCGCATAAACATCAAACCCTGGTCGTCGGGGCCGTCTTCGATTTGCACGGCTTCCGCCGCAGCTTTGGCCTCGTCTTCGGTCAGGCCCATGTCGATGAGGTTGCGAAAGGCGATGAATTCCACCCCGTGGCAGAACGAGCAGACCTCCATATAGACCTGATAGCCCCGGCGCAACGCGGGTTTGTCGTAGGACCCAAGAATGCCGTTGAAGGACCAGTCATGCTTTTCGGGTTCGTGACCGCCCGCGGCGAATGCCGGTGATGCGGCCAGAGATGCCACCACCGCCAGGGCCAGAATTTTTGCCAAGGCCTTCATTCGGCAGGCTCCGGTGATTTTTTATCCCCCAACACCGAGGTGGAGATGGAGTCCGGCAATGGTTTTGGACTTTCGATCCACCCCAACACTGGCAAAATCACGATGAAGTGGAAGAAGTAATAGAACGTGGCGAGTTGGCCAATGATGATCCAATTGCCTTCCGGGGCGTTGGCACCGACAACACCCAAGATCAGGGTGTCGATGACGAACAGCCAAAAGAATTGCTTGTAGATCGGGCGGAACTTGGCTGATCGCACCTTGGAGGTATCCAGCCACGGCACCGCGAACAGAATGATAATGGACCCGCCCATGGCGATGACCCCGCCCAGCTTATCGGGCACGGCGCGGAGGATCGCGTAGAACGGCAACAGGTACCATTCGGGCACAATGTGGTTCGGCGTCTGCAACGGGTTGGCGGGGACGTAATTGTCGGGCTCACCCAGGATGTTGGGGGCATAGAACACCAGGCCGGCCAGCACCAACAGGAACACGCCGACACCCACCAGATCCTTGGCGGTGAAATAGGGGTGGAACGGCAGAGTGTCTTGGGGGCCTTTGACTTCGATGCCTAAGGGATTGTTGGAGCGGTGTTCGTGCAGCGCCCACATGTGGATGACGGCAACGCCAACGATGGCCACCGGCAAAGCGTAATGCAGACTGTTGAAGCGCCCCAGCAGGGAGCCGCCCACCGAGAAATCCCCCCACAGCCATTGTACGATGTCGGTGCCGACCACGGGGACGGCACTGGCCAGATTGGTGATGACGGTCGCGGCCCAGAAGCTCATTTGACCCCAGGGCAGGACATAGCCGGTGAAGGCCGTGATGATCATCAGGAAGAAGATGATCAAGCCCAGCCACCACACAAGTTCCCGGGGGTTTTTGTATGACCCGTAATAGAACGAGCGGAACATGTGCAGATAAATGACGGCGAAGAACACCGAGGCGCCGTTGGCGTGGACATAGCGGATCAGCCAGCCAAAGTTCACGTCGCGCATGATGCGTTCGACACTGGCAAAGGCACCCTCGGCCGTCGGCACGTAATGCATGTTCAGAACCACGCCGGTGAGAATTTCGATAACCAAGGCAAGACCGGCAAGGGAGCCGAAATTCCACCAATAGTTCAGATTGCGCGGGGTCGGGTAATTGGTGCCAACCGCATTGTTCAACAGGTTGACCCAAGGCAGGCGGTATTCCACCCAGCCCATGACGCCCTTTAGCTGCATCTTGTTGTGTTCGTGATCTTGCGAATCAGCCATGGAAATCAACCAATCTTGACGGTGGTTTCATCCAGAAAAACGTATTCGGGAATCTGCAAATTCTCCGGTGCCGGGCCTTTGCGGATGCGCCCAGACGTATCGTAATGGGAGCCATGACAGGGGCAGAACCAGCCGTTCCAATCGCCCTTGGCATCGGTGTCTTTTTGGCCCAACGGAATGCAGCCCAGATGGGTGCAAACCCCAACCATAATCAGCCATTCGGGGTTCTGAACCCGTTCAGAATCCGGTTGGAAGTCTTTCAGATCGTCGGGATCGGCCGCCTGGGCTAGTTCGATTTCTTCCGGTGTGCGGTGGCGAATAAACACCGGCTTGCCGCGCCATTTGACGGTGATGGATTGGCCGGGGGCCAGGGGTGACAGATCAACTTCGGTGGATGCCAGGGCCAAGACATCGGCGGCAGGATTCATTTGATGGATTAACGGCCAGGCCGCCAATCCCCCGCCCACGGTGGCAAACGCGCCGGTGGCGATGTACAAAAAATTGCGCCTGGAGTCAGTCTCGTCCACCCGGTCCTAAGCCCTTCTAAAGCCTTCGCAGCTGGTCGTTAGAATCTGTCATGGTTTCAATGGCTTGTCCAGGGATGGCAGCAGGCCAAAGCATTGGTTGCTGCCCCCGCACCGGCAATCGGATACAGTCCGCCCCATGATCACTGACCCGACCGATGCCCAGACACAAGCCGCCGCATGGTTCCGCGAATTGCGCGACTTGTTGTGCGCCGAATTCGAAGCCATCGAGGACGAACTGACCGGCACGTTTTCGGATATGCCGCCAGGGCGGTTCGAGCGCACCAACTGGCAACGGCCCGCTGAGCCGGGCATGGACGCAGGCGGCGGCGAGATGTCGGTGATGCGCGGCCGGGCGTTCGAAAAAGTCGGGGTGAATTTCTCCGAAGTGCGCGGCATCTTTTCCGAAGAATTTCGCGGCCAAATCAAAGGCACCGAGGAAGACCCCAGCTTTTGGGCGTGCGGCATATCATTGGTGTCGCACATGCGATCGCCCTTGGTCCCCGCCGCCCACATGAACACGCGGCATATCGTCACCACCCAGGGCTGGTTCGGCGGCGGCGGCGATCTGACCCCCATGACCCCCGACGACGCCGACACCGCATCGTTCCACGCAGCCTTCCGCGAGGCCTGCGACGCCCACGACCCCGACTATTACCCAAAGTTCAAAAAATGGTGCGACGAGTATTTCTATTTGCCCCATCGGGACGAACCCCGCGGGGTCGGCGGCATATTTTACGACGCCTTGGACACCGGCGACTGGGACGCCGATTTCGCCTTTACCCAAGATGTCGGCCGGGCATTTTTGAAATCATATCCGGCGATCATTCGTCGCCACCTGAACGACCCCTGGACCCAGGCCGAACGGGAACACCAGTTGGTGCGCCGGGGCCGGTATGCGGAATTCAATTTGCTCCATGATCGGGGCACCCAATTCGGCCTGAAAACCGGCGGCAACACCGAAGCGATTTTGATGTCCATGCCACCCGAGGCAAAGTGGCCATAAGGCGGCATCGCTCCTCTGATGGGGAACATCTTGCCCGGCGGCGACAATTCCATACCGGGGGTGGCGAATTTGCCGGGTGTGGATAAATCCTAACCCACTGAAATTGTGCACTGTTTTTACCGCAAGAAAAGCCTTGGCCCTGGCACGGCGATTGCTACTCAGGTCTTGAGTTTTAACGCGGTGAAATCAAACGTCCACGGAGGACAACAGTGCAAGCGCCTGACTTCGAAATTTCAACCCACCCGACGGACCCCGCCATCGATTTGGACCTGCATCGGATTGCCACCACCTATGACCCCAGCGTCATGACCGGCACCGACGCGGTTCGCCTTGCCGCCGACCTTGTCGCAGCGGGCTTCCAGGAAGCCGACGCATTGGCGTTTACTTGGCCGGTGACCAGCCGCAATATTCTGAGAGAAGTGGGACGCACCGGGCGCGGCCCCAACATCGAAACCTGGGACGACTTGGGCCAAGTCCACGCCGCCCAATTGGATGCCGCGCTCGGCAGCGAAACCCCCGGACGCATCGACCAGTTGGCCCGTATGGTGGTTCTTTGCCAGACCATGTCCGAGGCCGCCGCTGCCGCGTAAGCGATATCCCCTACACCGCAAGCGGGAGAGGGGACTAGCTCGCCGCGCCCTCAGATAGTTTCTGCAAACACGCCGCGCGGTCGGGCTGGAAGTCTTCTGTGATCCACCAGGCCTCAACAACCGCCAAGGCCTCGCCCACCGCGGGGCCTTTTTCTATACCCGCCCCAAGCGCATCTTTGCCGGTGACGGGCAGATCAGGCACGTCCCACGTGTCGGGGAAGTTCAGAACCCTGAGCCAACCGGGATCGGTACTGGTGGGGTCTTCGGCCCAGCACAGCCACACGTCGTCTTGGAATTTTTCCCTGCCCACTGAGTACAGCGCCCGCCGCAGAACGACCGGCTTACCATCAGGCGACACGGGCGGCAGGGTCGCCAAGGCCACCAGGCGGCGCATGTGATCTTTTGACAGGCGCAAGCGCCGGGCCAAGGCCTCCATGACCCCGGCATCGCCGGTGACCACCGCCGCCAATCGGCGCACGGGGTCCGGGTCCACCCCATCAAGCTTGGTAAGGCCCGCCAAACGTTTCAAATTTTTGGCTTCGGGCAGGACTTGGCCTAGTACGCCAGCCTCGTTCATCAACCCCATGACCATGGCCGGATCGGGGGCTTCTAACAGCCGCAGCAGTTCCCCCGCGATGCGTTCGGCAGACAAGGTTTCCAATTGGTCGGCATGGGCGGCACAGGCCGCCAGTGCATCTGCGTCAGGATCGCCCCGGCCAAAGTATCCGTGGATGCGAAAGAACCGCAGAATTCGCAAATAGTCTTCCGTGATCCGCGTGGCGGCGTCGCCGACAAAGCGCACCCGGCCCGCCCGCAGGTCGCCCAAGCCGCCGGTTGGGTCATAGACCGTGCCGTCCGGGTCGCAATAGAGAGCGTTCAATGTGAAGTCACGACGCGCGGCGTCGGCCACCCAGTCATCGGTGAAGGCCACTTTGGCGTGGCGTCCATAGGTTTCAACATCGTGGCGCAGTGTTGTGACTTCAAAGGGTTTGCCGTCGGCCACTGCGGTGATGGTGCCGTGGTCAATGCCCGTGGGTACGGCTTTCAGGCCAGCGGACTCTAACAAAGTGACGACGGTGTGGGGCTCATCCGCGGTGGCGATGTCGATGTCATAAATGGGGCGGCCTAAAATTGAGTCGCGCACGCACCCGCCCACGAACCGCACGGTCTGGCCGCCGGCAGTCAGTGCCCCCATCACCGCCCGGGTCGCAGGATCGGTCATCCAGCCTTTAGAGGCGAGGGTCTCGGCGGGCTCCATGGTTTAAGGCGCGGGATCGGCGGGAACGATTTGTCCAGGCACCAATTCGCCGTCAATCACCCGCGCGGGAACATAGGTACCGTCGCGATCTTCGCCGCTTAGAACGGCGGTCCAGAACAGCCCGGCGATGACCAACACCAGCCCCGCCGTGCTGAGCCACATCAACGGCGCATCGTTCCAACCCGGCGGGTGGCCTTTGGCCCGGCGGCGGGCGATCATCAGCCAACCTCCGTACAGAATGAACGGGGCCAAAAACAGCAGGGCCAGACGAAGTAGTTTGATGGTCAACATAAGTGCCTATTTCCCCGATGCGCTGGTTGGCGCATTTAAAAGTTTCGCCAAGTCCACAAGCAGCCCTGCCGTCACCCCCCAAATCCGCCAACTTTCAAAGGGCAGTACATAGTAATGGGCTTCGCGCCCCCGCAACACGGCGCTTTCCCGCACATGATTGGCGGAATCCAGCACAAACGCCAGGGGCACTTCGAAGACTTCGGCAACCTCGTCGGCTGACGGACTCAAGGTAAATCCCGTGCGCACCACCCCCACCACCGGGGCAATGCGAAACCCGGTGGCGGTTTCGTAATCGGCCAATCGCCCAACCACCTGGATGAATTCTGCGCCCAGACCGATTTCCTCTTGGGTTTCGCGCAAGGCGGTGGCAACCGGGCTGTCGTCCGAATCCTCGGTCCTGCCCCCCGGAAAGGCGACCTGCCCGGGGTGATCCGACAGATGGGCCGCCCGTTGGGTCAACAGCACCGTCATGCCGTCGGGACGGTCCACCAAGGGCACCAGCACCGCGGACGGGGTAAGCGAATCTCGGGGCCGGGGGAAGTTGGGATTTAAAGCGAAATCCCCCCCAGACGCGCCTTGGGTGTCTGGCAAGGCCGAAAATCGTTCGGTGATCAAATCACGCATAGCCTTAGAGATAGTGCCCAAAGGCCCCAAACGCCATGGGCGGGGTGCCCAAGCCATTAGATATGCGTAAGGCTTCCATGATAGCTTTTTGCAACATTCAACCCACAGCCACAGCGGCCACCAGCCCAGGAGCAACCCAGTGACCAAATCCGCAAGTTTACCTAAGGAAACCCCCGCCCTGGCTACGCCTCCCGATGCCGCCGCCGCCGAAGTGGACGCCCTTGGCAGCCGCTTGGCGGAGGTGAAATCCCGCATCGCCCAGGTGATTTTTGGCCAAGAACAAGTGGTCGAAGAGACGCTGATCACCTTGTTGGCCGGGGGTCACGCTCTTTTGATCGGGGTGCCGGGCCTGGCCAAAACCCGCTTGGTGGAAACCTTGGGCACT
The DNA here is from genome assembly GCA_018658465.1 of Alphaproteobacteria bacterium. Taxonomy (GTDB): domain Bacteria; phylum Pseudomonadota; class Alphaproteobacteria; order UBA2966; family CAIVPW01; genus JABHVE01. The sequence continues at coordinate 5,595 of JABHVE010000057.1, read as the reverse complement.
GTCATGGGTTTGGCGGAAAAACGCGTGCAGTTCACTCCCGACCTGATGCCCGCAGACATTACCGGGTCCGAGGTGTTGGAAGAATCCGAAGACGGCAAGCGGTCGTTCCGGTTCATCAAAGGGCCGGTGTTCTGCCAATTGCTGATGGCCGACGAAATCAATCGCGCCAGCCCACGCACCCAATCAGCTTTGTTGCAAGCCATGCAGGAAAAAGAAGTTTCGGTTTCTGGCCATCGCCATCCCCTGCCCCACCCTTTTCATGTGCTGGCCACCCAAAACCCGTTGGAACAAGAAGGCACCTATCCGCTGCCCGAGGCCCAATTGGATCGGTTTTTGTTGCAGATCGATGTGACGTACCCCGAGCTGGCGGCGGAACGGGACATGTTGCAAGCCACCACCGGGTCGACGGAGACCACAGCGTCGGAGGTCATGACGGCAAAAGAATTTGAAGAAGCCCAACGATTGGTGCGGCGCATCCCGGTGGGCGACAAGGTCATGGAAGCCATCCTTTCCTTGGTCCGCAATGGCCGCCCAGAAACTTCCCAACATGAACAGGTGCGTAAACATGTGGCCTGGGGCCCAGGCCCCCGGGCCAGTCAGGCATTGATGTTGGCAGTGCGCGCCCGCGCCGTGTTGGATGGCCGTTTGTCACCATCAGCCGACGATGTGTTGGCCTTGGCCGGGCCGGTGTTGCGTCACCGCATGGCGTTGAATTTTTCCGCCCGCGCCGATGGGGTCACCATCGAGACAGTGATCGATCTTTTGTGCCGGCCATTGAAATAGCCCCGGCCCAGGATCAGGCCGCACATTATGTCTGAACGCGCGATTCGTCAGCGAGCGGAGCATCTGGCCAGCACCCTGCCGCCTTTGTTGGTGGCGGCGGAACGGGTCGCGGCAACGGTGGCCCAAGGCGTCCACGGTCGCCGTCGCGTCGGGTCGGGTGAAACATTCTGGCAATTCCGCCGTTATGAACACGGGGATGCGGCCCAGGCCATCGATTGGCGACAATCGGCCAAGACGGACCGTTTGTTTGTGCGGCAAAACGAATGGGAAGCGGCCCAAAGCGTGTGGCTTTGGCGGGATAGCTCGCCCTCCATGCGCTACCAATCCCGGTTCGGCCCGTGCGAGAAATTAGAACGCGCTGGGCTTCTGCTGCTGGCCATTGCGGCGTTGTTGGTGCGCGGCGGCGAACGCATCGCCTTGCTGACCCCGGAAGGTGTTGACGGCGGTACCCCGGCCACCGGCCAGGCCGCTTTGACCCGCCTAGCCGAAGGCTTGATGCTAGAAGCCCAAAAAACATCCGGGGGCGCCAGCTTGCCGCCCATTCGCCGCCTGCCGCGCCACGCTCACGTGGTGTTTTTCGGTGATTTCTTGGGGCCCATCGAAGAGATCGACGCCATCGTCCGGGAATACGCCGAGGCTGGCGTCCAAGGCCATTTGGTCCAAGTGTTGGACCCCTCGGAAGAAGATCTGCCGTTTTCCGGGCGCACGCAATTTCAAGGCACCGAGGGCGAGGGGTCGTTGATCGTTGGCCGCGCCCAAAGCTTGCGGGCTGAGTATCACGAACGGTTTGCCTCCCACGCCGAAGCGTTGCGGCATCTGACCAAGGCTGCCGGTTGGAGCCATATCGTGCATCGCACGGAAACCCCACCCCAATCGCCGCTGTTGGCCCTGTACCAGGCAATGGCCGATGGATTGGCCTAGATGCTGACTCTTCTTTTGTTTCGACACCCCCTCCCTAACCCTCCCCCGCAAGCGAGGGAGGGGACATTTTTTGGGACCTCCTCCCCCTTGATGGGGGAGCACGTGCCCTGCGCGAACGGTGGGGGTGATCCAAAAAAATGCTGACACTCGGATCCCTTGCCTTTGCCACCCCGTGGATGCTGACGGCCCTGGCCGCCGTGCCGGTGTTGTGGTGGCTAATGCGGGTCACACCGCCCGCCCCATTCCGCATGCGGTTTCCGGCGATCCGCTTGCTGTTTGGCTTGCAATCCGACGAAGAAACCCCGGCCAAGACCCCGTGGTGGCTGATGGCCTTGCGCATTGCTGTGGCGGTGTTGATCATTTTGGCCCTGGCTCATCCCATTTTGAATCCCGGTGCCCGTTTGAAGGGCGAAGGCACGGTGTTGTTGGTCATCGACGATGGCTGGGCGGCGGCAGCCGGATGGGATCAGCGCGAAGACACACTGATGAATTTGTTGGGCCACGCCGAACGGGCGACCCGGCCGGTGGCCATTCTTTCCACCGCCCCGCGATCGGACGGTGCCCCCATGACGGTGCAGGGTTTGATGCCAGCCCCCGAGGCCCGGGAGATCATCCAGGGTCTGGCACCAAAACCGTGGCCCGTGGATCGCCAAGGCGCTGCTGAGGCTCTGGCCGATGGGGCGTTGGAGGGGCCAGTGGAAATTTTTTGGCTCACCGACGGATTGGGCGCGGGCGCAGATGGCAATTCCGATGGGGCACAGACACTGTCGGCGGCATTGGAAGACCTGGGGCCGGTCGAAATTATCGCGGCACCAATTTCCGAACTGGCCTTGGCATTGTCGGCACCGGTGGCCGGGGCGGAGCTGCAATTCGTGGTGCGCCGGGTCGCCGCCGATGCCGCCACATATTGGCTGCGTATCACCAGCGAACGCGGTCAGATTTTGGCCCGTGAACAGGTTGTCTTTGGCCCCGGGGACGAAGTAGTGGAGTTGGCAATTGACCTGCCGCCGGAGCTGCGCAACCGCATCGCCCGCGCCGAAATAGAATTGCAAAATTCTGCTGGCGGCGTTGCCCTGTTGGACGAACGCTGGCGGCGCCGACCCGTGGGATTGGTGACCATCGCTGCCTTGGAAGGGGACCAGCCGTTGCTGTCGCCGACGTTCTATTTGGAACGGGCGTTGAACCCCTTTGCCGAAGTGCGCAACGGCGACATCGCCACGTTGCTGGGGCGGGAATTGTCTGTGTTGGCGTTGGCCGATGTGGGAAAAATCGCCGCCCCCGACCGCGCATTGTTGGACACCTGGATCGAAGACGGCGGAGTGTTGGTGCGCTTTGCCGGGCCAAAACTTGCCCAAGACGTGGACGACTTGGTGCCGGTGCAATTGCGCCCCGGCCAGCGGGCTTTGGGCGGCGCCATGGCCTGGACCGAACCCGCGCGCCTGGCACCGTTCCCCGAGGCCGGCCCGTTCGCCGGGTTGGTGGTGCCGGGGGATGTGCTGATCAACGCCCAGGTTTTGGCCGAGCCCACCGTGGACATTGGCGAGCACACCTGGGCCCGCCTGGAAGACGGCACACCGTTGGTCACCGGGGCCCGCCGCGGCGATGGCTGGTTGGTGTTGTTCCACACCACGGCGAATACCGATTGGTCGAACTTGCCTTTATCTGGGCTGTTCGTTGAAATGTTGCAAGCCTTGGTGCGCCTGTCCCAAGGGGTGCCGACCCAAGGGGACGCCTATTCATTGCCGCCCTTGTCCAGTCTGGACGGCTTTGGCCGATTGGGAGCACCCACGGCGACGGCGCGGCCAGCGCCCGGAGACGGCTTCGCCGATTTGATTCCCAACCCGCGCAATCCTCCGGGGTTTTACGGTCTACCTGAGGCCCGCCAAGCCTTGAACCTGGGCGGGGCCATTCCGGTTTTGGCGGCGGTGGAAGGGATGCCAGGGGGGACCGAGTTTTCCGCTTTTAACAACGCCGAAGAAACCGACCTGTTGCCAGGGTTGCTGACCGCAGCCCTGATCTTGGTGTTAGTGGAACTGCTGGCCAGTTTGGCCATGCGCGGCCTGTTGCGCGCCACCCCGGCCACAACTGCCACAACCGGGCTGGTGGTGATGGTGTTGGTGGCAGTCGTTGCCTTTGGTCCGGTGCCCGCCTTGGCCCAAGCTGTTGATGACGACGCCATCGCTTTGGATGCCGCCTTGCGCACACATCTGGCCTATGTGCAAACCGGCGACCGGGACGTGGACGACATGAGCTATCGGGGACTGCTGGGGCTGACACGAGTCATGGCCGCGCGGACCTCGGTTGAGGCTGCGGACCCAATCGGCGTCAACCCGGAAACCGATGAGCTGGCGTTCTTCCCCATTCTGTATTGGCCCATGACCGCGTCCCAGCCGGAAATGAGCCCACAGGCGTTGGCCAAATTGGATGCCTACATGCGGTTTGGTGGGACGATTTTGTTCGATACTCGGGATCAACCGTCGGGGGGATTCTCGGTGGGCGGAGTCGGCCAAGGCACGCAAATTTTGCGGCGGATTTTGGGTCGCCTGGATGTGCCGCCCCTGGTCCCCGTGGGCGACGGGCACATTCTGACCAAGGCGTTCTATTTGTTGGATGACTTCCCCGGCCGATGGACCGGCGGCCAGGTGTGGGTCGAAAACGTCACGGGCGGCGCCAATGATGGGGTTTCATCGTTGATTATCGGTGCCCACGACTGGGCGGCTGCCTGGGCCCTGGGGGATGACGGCTGGCCCCTGGCGGTGGTGGAACCGGGGGGCGACCGTCAGCGCGAAATGGCATTTCGCTTCGGCATTAATTTAGTCATGTACATGATGACCGGAAATTACAAAGCCGATCAGGTGCATTTGCCGACGATCATGGAGCGCCTGGGCGAATGATTTCCGGGTCCAATCTTGTGACCGTTGCCTTCGCGCCGTTGGTGCCGTGGACCTTGATCTGGGCCATCGGTGGCGTGGCCGCAGCCCTAATTGTGTTCGGGGCGTTTCGCCGGGCGCGGGGCACCGTGCTGCGCACCTTGGCCATCGGTGCGGGACTGGCGGCTTTGGCCAACCCCGCGATCATCCAAGAGACACGCGAGCCGGTCAGCGATGTGGTGGCCGTGGTGGTCGATCGGTCTTTGAGCCAAAGGGTCGGCGACCGAACCGAGCACACCGACCAGGCATTGGCACAAATCACCGAGCAACTAGCGGCATTCGAGAACATCGAAGTGCGGGTAATCCCCGCCGGTGGCAACACTGGCGACACTGGCGACAACGCCGAGGGCACCAAGCTATTCGACGCCATCGACCAAGCGTTATCAGACGTGCCGCCGGACCGGGTGGCGGGCATGGTGCTGATCACCGACGGCCAAGTCCATGACGCCCCGGATGTGGATGCAATGGCCGACACCAACCCGGTGCATGTTTTGGTCACCGGTGCCCGCAACGAAGGGGATCGGCGCCTGGTGATCGTGCAAGCCCCAAGCTATGGGGTGGTGGGCCATGCTCTACAAATGACCGTGCGCATCGAAGACACTGCCGTGTCCACCAATGCTGGGAACGCAACGCTACAAATCATCACCGACGGCGGCGAGCCCCAGCGCTATTTGGTGCCGGTGGGCCAAGATGCGGATTTGGTTTTGACCTTGGAGCACGCCGGTCAGACCGTTTTGGAGCTCGCCACCCCACGCGGACCCCAGGAATTGACCCTGAATAACAACCGCGCCGCAGTGGTGGTCAACGGCGTGCGCGATCGCTTGCGGGTGATGCTGATTTCGGGGGAACCCCATGCGGGGGAGCGCACATGGCGCAGTTTGTTGAAAGCCGATCCGTCGGTGGATTTGGTGCATTTCACGATTTTGCGGACGCCGGAAAAACAGGACGCCCCGCCGATCCG
>JABHVE010000112.1 GCA_018658465.1 Alphaproteobacteria bacterium | reverse complement strand
GGCGGGGGGTGCCGCCAGCCGGTGCGGGGCCGGGGGCCAGGACAATTTCTCGCTTGAAATACGCTGCCACCAAGGCCGCAGCGTCGCCCATGGTCACTTCTTCCTGGGTGCCGATATGGTAAATCCCTAAGTGCTCACCCTTGTCGATCATCAACTTCAGCCCGTCGATGAAATCGTCAATAAACACAAACGAGCGCGATTGCTGCCCGTCTCCTTGGATTGGGAAGGGCACGGGGTCTTCGGTGGCGTTGGCCAGTCCGCGCATGCGCAACACAAATTGCGGCAGCACATGTTCCCATCCCATGTCGGGGCCATAAACATTATGGGGCCGGAAAATCACCACCCGGTCGAAATTATTGCGACCGTAATTGATTGCCATCAATTCGCTGATGATCTTGCCGCCAGCATAGGAATACCGCGGATTAAGGGGGTCCGGGATGGACAGGGGCGCGCTCTCGTCCGTGGGGGTCACCGGCGGGGTTTGATAAACTTCCGAGCTAGAGGCCAGAACAAAATCGCCGACCCCATGTTCCATGCAGGCGTCGAGGACATTGATCATCCCGCGCACTCCCACGTCCAACACCAAATCGGGTTTCGAATAAAAGAATTCGGTGCCGTTCACAAATGCCAGATGGCACACCGTATCCATGCCTTTGGTGGCCTTGGATACCGCCTCGGCGTCGCGAATGTCGCCTGCGACAAATTCGATATCGTCGCGGATGTCGTCCAGGCGCGATGTCCGCCCACGGGAATCGTCGTCTAACACCCGCACTCGGCCGCCGTCTTTGACCAACCGCCGAACCAGGGCAGAGCCCAAAAACCCGGTGCCACCTGTTACCAAATATGAACGCTCCGCCATGTCAGGCTACGGAAGAAAAAAGGTCTAGGGGAAGTCGAATAGCCGATTTGGCAAATCCACAAAAAGAAAGAGTCGTCAAATTCATTTGCGTTTGTCAGACCTATTGAAGGGGTTGCTGGGCGCCATAAAGCAACTGGCGGGGGGATGGGAGGCACCTTATCATGATGAGCAGGAAGCGGGGTATGCCCTATCGGCAGTCCCGTTGAAGGATGAAACTCTCAGGCCAGTTGTCCCCACGGCAATCAGCGGTTGGGGCCCTGCGCGCTGCATTTTTCGTTAAGCTCAATTTATGGATTACAGACGCGAAATTGACGGCCTGCGAGCCGTCGCTGTCATCCCAGTCATCCTTTTTCACGCCGGATTTCAGTGGTTTAGTGGCGGCTACGTCGGCGTCGACGTGTTTTTCGTGATCAGTGGGTACCTGATCACCGCCATTATCATCAGTGAACTGGCTCAGGGCGATTTTTCCCTGGTTCAATTTTACCAGCGTCGCGCCCGGCGGATTCTCCCGGCTCTGTTCTTCGTTATGGCCTGCTGTATCCCCTTCGCGTTGATGTGGATGCTGCCAATCCAGCTAAATGATTTTTCGGAAAGTCTGATTGCCGTCACGCTGTTTGCGTCCAACGTCCTGTTTTGGCGCGAAAGCGGGTACTTCGCCCCCGCGGCCGGGGAATTGCCGTTGCTCCATACCTGGAGCCTTGCGGTGGAAGAGCAGTACTACATTCTCTTTCCTATCTTCCTGATTTTGATTTGGCGGTTTGGCCGAACGCCCGTCTTTTACGCCATCGTCCTGGTCGCAGCGGTTAGCCTTTTGCTTAGCCAATGGGGGTCGCGCAATGCCCCGATCGCCAATTTCTTTCTTGCCCCCACCCGGGTCTGGGAATTGCTGGCGGGATCCTTGTGCGCATTCGTTGCGATTAGCCCCGGGCTTACCATTCGAAACCTGGCTTCCATTCTGGGTTTGGGGATGGTGGTATTTGGCGTCGTGTTCTTTGACCAGTCCACCCCGTTCCCATCGTTTTACGCATTAGTCCCTGTGGTGGGTACCGCCCTGATCCTGTTGTTTGGAACACGCGGGACGATCACCGCAACATTTTTGTCGGCACGGGGCTTGGTTGGGATAGGCCTAATCAGCTACAGCGCCTATTTGTGGCACCAGCCATTGTTCGCATTCGCGCGCATTCGCAGCCTTCATGCCCCCACCCAATCAGTGATGATTGGCGCCGCCGTGCTTTCGATCGTGCTGGCTTATTTCAGTTGGCGGTTTGTCGAGACACCGTTCAGACGAAAGCGCGCCCACACACGCCTGTACTCTGTGTCAGCGATGGTGGCGGCGGGCTTCGTTGGGTTGGGGCTCCTTAGTCTTCAATTTGATCTGCCCGGCCGATTGCCGCTGGCACCCAACATCGAATACCAGAGCTTTGGCGAAAAACTGGCGGATGTCGGAAACGTTTGCGAATTGGCAGGGTCGGACGATTATCCGGGTGTGCGGTTTTGCTTTTTCGGCGATTTGTCCGCCACCCGTACCGTGGCCCTGTACGGGGATTCCCACGCCAGGGCGATCAGCCATAACCTTGGCGATCAATTGGTAGCCAAACAGATCAAGGGTATTTTTGTGGAAGCCAGTGGGTGCGAAATAGTCCCGACGATCGTTGTCGAACAATTTTACGTCGGCGAAACTTGTGGCGGCAATTTTGATGCCTTGCTGAATTTCGTATCCAACACGGCAGACGCAATTGTTGTGGTCAGCCGTTGGACCCTTCAGCTTTATCCGATCGAAAACCGGATCGAGTTCATGACCTTTGACAATCAGGAGGGCGGGGTCGAGGTCGGCGACCTAAAGGAATTTGCAGTCGTCGACGAGAACGGTGGTTTGGACAGAGGCGAGGTCGCAAAACGCGGGGCACTTACTGGGTTGGTTTGGTCTTTGTTGACCATGGAGATGCCGATATTTTTGACCTATCCGATTCCCGAAGTTGGATGGGATATCGCCAAGGAAAACATCCATTCGTACAAATACCAGAGCAAAATTCTTGATAGGTTGTCGACCGATATGGCCCTGTACGACCGTCGCAACGCTTTTGTCATCGAAACCTTTGACGCCATTACCGACCCTGATTTGATTCCTGTCAGACCGCGGGATATTTTTTGTAACACCCTGATCCAAGATCGTTGCGTCGCCCAATTCGATGGGGTTCCCCTGTATTACGATGACGATCATTTGTCATATGTTGGGGCCGAAATGCTCGTTAATCAAATTTTCCAAAACCTAGATCTGGAATAAGACTCGATTGACAACCCATACCGCCCACCTATCATCCGGCGAAATTTTTTGGCCGCGCTCAAGGCTGACCGCCGCATCGGAATGAAGGCATAGGTTTGGAGTCCCAGAACAAAGCGGAAGAGAAATCGTTTTTCGGCGCTCAGGCGAAGGCGGACAAATACGACGTTTTTTCAGCCGCCAGTAATCAACGGATCATCCAAAGCTTTGCCGATCTAAGCGGCCTAGAAGCCGGGGCATTGGTCGCCGATTTGGGCTGTGGATCCGGTGCATTTACCACCTTGCTGCAGGACAGGGGGTATCAGTCCGTCGGCCTCGACCTCAGCGAAGATCTGTTGCACCGGGGGACAGAGCATTACCCCGGCGTGGCGTTTGTAACCGGGGATGTGGAGGCCTTGCCGTTCCCGGACGGCGCCTTGGACGGAATATTGCTGAGCGGAATCATTCATCACTTACCCGACCCCATGGCCTGCGCCAACGAAGTGTTCCGCGTGCTGAAGCCAGGGGGGAGCTTCGTAGCGTTTGATCCAAACCGGCTGAACCCGTTCATGTATCTGTACCGAGACCGTAGTTCCCCCTTTTATTCAAACGTCGGCGTTACCGCTAACGAGAGGCCGGTCATTCCGTCCCATGTCGCAAAAGTCTTTCGCTCCGCCGGTTTATCAGCCACAAGTGACTTCATTGCGGACCTCCACTATCAATATGTCGCGTCTGGTAAGGTCCGCTGGGCTTTGCCGATCTACAATTTTCTAAGCAGCACGCTATTTCGTCCAAGATTTATGGCGCGATTTGGCGCATTTGTTCTTACTAGTGGGAGAAAACCGTGACCGAGGCAGACCAATCAGGGGCAACGCCAGATGTATGTATTGTTGGAGGCGCAGGACATGTTGGCCTGCCCCTGGGGCTTGTTTTGGCCCATCACGGCATGCGGGTTCTGATCTGTGACTTGAACCGAGACGCGTTGGCGACCATCCAGGCCGGCGAAATGCCGGCGTTGGATGAAGGCTCCCCAGAGCTGTTGAAAGAAGCCTTGGCCAACGACATGCTGACGTTCACCGACAAGACCGCAGACGCCGTTCAGGCGCCAGTCATTGTGGTGACGATTGGCACGTCAGTGGATGAATTCCACAGCCCGGATCAGGGCCTGATCCGCGGCTGCATCGATGATCTGATGCCGGGATTGACCGATGACCACCTGATCATTTTGCGGTCCACGGTGTACCCCGGCACCACCGACTGGGTTGATCGCTATCTCAAAAAGGCTGGCAAAGGCACGCTGGTATCGTTTTGCCCGGAACGGGTGGTCCAAGGGAAAAGCATCCAAGAACTTCAAGAAGTGCCCCAGATTGTCAGTGGCACTACGCCAGAGGCCACCCTGGCAGCCGCCAAAATTTTTGACGTTTTCGCCCCAGAATCAGTGGAATTGACCCCCATGGAGGCGGAGTTCGCCAAGCTTTTCACCAACGCTTATCGCTATATTCAATTCGCCATCACCAACGAATTTTTCTCCGTGGCCAACTCCGCCGGGGTGAATTACCACAACATTCTGGGGGCAATTACCAAGAATTATCCCCGGGCAAAGGGCATCCCCACACCGGGGTTCACGGCGGGCCCATGCTTGTTCAAAGACACTATGCAGTTGGTGGCCTATGCCAATAACCAGTTCAATTTGGGTACGGCCGGCATGCTGGTGAACGAAGGCTTGGTGCTTTATGTCATCGACCGCCTGACGAAATCCTATGATTTGAGCAAAATGACCGTGGGCATATTGGGCATGGCCTTTAAGGCAGATAGCGACGACATCCGATCGTCCCTTAGCTACAAAATGAAAAAGGTGCTGGTGACCCATGCCGACGAAGTCATCGCCACAGACCCCCTGGTCACTGTCGACGACACTCTTTTGCCGTTGGACGAAGTGATCGACCGCAGCGATCTGCTGATTTTATGCACCCCACACAGCGCCTACAAGGATTTGGATACAAAAGGCAAGCCGGTGGCCGACGTATGGAATTACGTCAACGGCGCGCTAATTTAGCGCCCGGCACCCCATGGCAGATTTGGATATTGTCGTGCCCGTGTACAACGAAGGGGCCAATATCCTGCGGGTCCTGAAGGCTCTGAAGGCCAATGTCACCACTGGGTTTCGGGTGCTTGTCTGCTACGACTTTGATGAAGATACGACCCTTGCTGCCCTTCGCTCAGACGGGGTTCCAGATGTGGAAGTCACCCTTGTTTTGAACCCAACGCGCGGCCCCCATTCGGCGGTAATGGCGGGCCTGCGGGCAAGCACCGCCCCGGCGGTGGTGGTGTATGCCGCCGACGATGACTACAACGCCGGAAATCTTGACTCCATGGTCGAGAAAATTGCCCAAGGCAACGACATCGCCTGCGCCAGCCGGTTTATGCCCGGAGGGTCCATGGTGGGGTGCCCGTGGCTAAAGGCGGTTTTGGTGCGGGGTGCGGGATTCACCATGCGCCATTTTGCCCGCATACCAACCCATGATGCGTCCAACGGTTTTCGCATGTTTTCCCGCCGCGCCATCGAAGAAATCAGAATTGAGTCTACCGAAGGATTTACCTATTCCTTGGAATTGCTGGTGAAGGTCCACCGCCTGGGATGGAACGTTGCCGAGGTTCCGGCCCAGTGGATTGAGCGCAACCCAGACCAGGGGGCAAGCCGGTTCAAGGTTCTGGGTTGGTTGCCCGCGTATTTGCGCTGGTATTTTTATGGGTTTGCCACCACCATTTTACAACGAAGCCCGCGTACCGTGCCTCGGATCGCTTCCCAGGCACCCGCCTCGACAAATGACTGACCCATGGCCCTGATCTTTACGCGCGCGACAATTTTCGTTCTAGCCTTGTTTGTGCTGGTGAACATCGCGATTTTTGTCACCTCGGATCCGGGCTGCCGGATCGTCGGCGAACTTTGCTATACCGAGGCGAATCACTGGGGCGGGCCGATCGCCGAAATTCTGCTTACCCATGGCAAAATGGTGACTATGGAGGATCCAACCGTGGCCTATACCGCTTGGCCGCCGGGCTTCGGTGCCTTCGAAGCTCTGACCCGGATCATCGGCCCAGAAAACGATGTCATATTGCTGATTGTGCTTCAGTTGGTGATGGTGGTTTTCGCCGGGCTCTGGGTCCAAAAAATTATCGAACAGGTCTTTCCGGGGTACGGGGTCATTGGCTTGGCTCTGGTGGTTCTCAATCCTAACCTGTTGGTGCACGCCAATCTTGCAAAGGGCGAAGTCGCCTTGATGCTTTTGGTGTTCTTGGCATTCGTTTGTCTGATCCAATACGCAAAAAGCCCGCGGCTCTGGCTGGTAGCGGGGTGCGGTGCCGCCCTGGGGCTCAGTGCCCTGGTCCGCCCCGTCGCCCAATATCTGATTTATAGCCTGCCTCTTGTGTTTTTGCTGATCGCCATGGTTTCCGGGCGGGGGTTTGCCTGGTTGGCTTCGTTTTCTCACGGGGCTTTGGCGACGGTGGTTGCCATCGCGGTGGTGTCCCCATGGGTGATGTACGTGAGCAACGCCGGTCATGGGTACCGGATGGTAGACAAAGCCGAGGAGCATTTATTCTTTCTGGATAATTTGCGGTTCCTTTCCCTTGAAACCCCTGGACGCCGGGCCCAAGCCCCAAAAACCGAGTACTTGGCGGGGGAAGATGGGGCCCTGGCTGCAACAATTCCCAACTGGGAGTCATTGACCGATTCGGAAAAGTACGTTTTCCGCCTAAAGCATATTAAAGAACACTATTTGTCCGGTGCGATTCCACCCGCCGTGTTTGCCCAGTCCTTCGTTTGGTCCTGGGTGCGGACGTTGGCGGGGGCGGGCGCAGGGTGGGCGCAAGTGCTGTACACGGGGGTTTCGGCGGAAGGTCAGCCGCAAACGACCAATGCGTTCACGGTATTGTCGGGAATTTACGTGGTAATCGCCAGAATTTTGGGCTTGATCGGCCTTTGGGCGATGATCCGTCACCGGCAATTTGGCCTGCTGGTGGCGTGTGTGGGACTGGTGGCCTACGTGACGCTGCTGCCATTGTTTCATGGTCAATCCAGGTACCGGGTAACGATCGAGCCACAGCTCGCCGTCATGGCTGCCTTTGGAGTGATCTATCTTCATATGATGTGGCTGCGCCTGAAAAATCAGCCAAACCCCGACGCGACCCAAGACGCCTAAATATCGACCCAGCCGCCGGAATTGTGGGACTTGCGGGCCGCTTCCAATAATCTTTGAACGCGCAATCCGTCCTGAATGGTGGGGCTGGCAGGCTCCCCGGATTGAATCCAATCCAGCCACCGACTTCCAAGTTTGGCCGCCGCCAGAATTCGGCCGTCCGCGCCGTTGGCGAAATCCTCGGGGATCTCTATCGTCTGCATTGCCCCGGCTTCGCGGGTGCCAAGGGATAGCTTGAACCCTGTTACATAGTCGGCAGTCATATTTTCCAACACCAACGTTCCGTCGCCACCGTGAACCATCAGGCGGTGGGAATGGGTCAGTGGGGCTGCGGTGTTCAGGGTGGCTGTGGCCGAAATTCCGGATCGAAAAACCAGTGTCATCGTGACGACGGTCTCTCCCGGCCGATCATCATCTGGGGCCTTAATTAGCGTGGCAGACAGGCGGGCGATCGGCCCCAGAAGCCATTCCAAATAAAAGAAACTTTGGGAAAAAAAGTTGCTCAGTGCTCCGCCGCCATCATCTGGGCGGGTTTTCCACGACTCCAATCCCATTTTGTTGGCATATGTCTCGACGCTCCAATGCAAATCCACATGGCGCAGGGGACCTATTGCGCCGCTGTCCAACATTGTCTTGGTTTTGATCCAGGCCGGGATCTCCGGAAACAGGAAATCCACCATGTTGGGAAGATTTGCCTTGGTCGCGGCTTCGGCCATGGTCGCCACGGCGGCCACAGAATTTCCCAACGGCTTTTCGCAGAAAACGGCCTTGCCGTTCGCCAGGGCGGCGCCAAAAATTTCCGGCTGCAATGCGGGGGGGACCGAAATCGCCACAGCATCCACATGGGGGCTGTCGATCAGGGCGCGCCAATCGCCAAAGCTGTGAGGCACGCCGATTTGCTGGGCGATGTTTGCCGCCCGGTCATCGGTGGAGGCAGCGATCCCGGTGATGTCGCATCGGGGGTCGGATCGAAATGCGGGGACAAGGACCTGTTGGCCATAGCCGATACCAACGACGCCGATTCGAACCGGTGCGGTGGAAGCTTGCAAAACGGGAACTCCGAGGCGGGACAGGATTTTTACGATACGCGAAATCCATGGGCCGACCAAGGCAATGGCGATGGCCAAGGATGCACCACCTATATCCAAGCCCCACTGGACGTTTTCGCTGGCCCAGTGGGGCGCCACCGTGGCAAAAGTGCTGATGGTCAATAATGATTACGATTCGGGCGCGGGCACGATCCACCCGGTGCTCTTGTGTGGCGGCTCTGGCTCACGCCTGTGGCCCCTGTCGCGATCCCTGCACCCCAAACAGCTGTTGTCCCTGGCGTCCGAACGATCCCTGCTCCAAGACACTGCATCGCGGGTCCACGGCGGGCGGTTTGCTGCACCCACGGTCATTTGCAACGAAGAACACCGATTTTTGGTGGCGGAACAATTCCGTGAAATCGCAGTGGACCCCCACGCCATTTTGTTGGAACGGGAAGGCCGCAACACCGCCCCCGCCGCGGCCATTGCCGCCCTGCAAATCCAAGACACCAACGCCGACGCGGTGATGCTGATTTTGCCCACCGATCATGTGGTGGCGGATCAAGATCAATTTCTTGGCGCCGTTGAGATCGCCCAATCCGGGTCCAAAGACGCGATGGTGGTTTTTGGAATCACGGCGATCGCTGCAGAAACCGGGTACGGCTACATTCGCCGGGGAAGCGATTTGGACGGGTCTTCGGGTTGTTTCCAGGTGGCGGCTTTTCAGGAAAAACCGGATCGTGAAACGGCTCAAGGGTACGTCTCCCAGGGCGGCTATTTTTGGAACAGCGGCATGTTCCTGGTGTCTGTCCAACACTATCTGGACGAACTAGGGCGGTTGCAGCCCGCCATGTTGGAGATTTGCCGCCGGGCGTGGGATCAGCGCCAGTCGGACCTGGATTTTGTCCGCATGGACCCAGATGTGTTTGCCCAGGCAGAGTCCAAATCCATCGATTACGCGGTCATGGAACACACATCAAATGCGGCAGTGGTGCCCATGGATGCCGGATGGAGCGACGTTGGCTCCTGGGGGGCATTATGGGATTTGGCGGAAAAAGACGCCGACGGCAACGTGATGTCCGGGGACGTGGTCGCTTGGGATGTTCAAGATTCCTATCTGCGGGCCAACGGCTCGATCATCGCGGCGGTGGGGGTCAAAGACTTGGTGGTGGTGGCCACCGACGACGCGGTGCTGGTGGTTCCGCGCAGCCAATCCCAGGACGTCACAAAGATGGTGGCGATGCTACGGGCCGAAGGCCGCAAGGAACTGGCGGCCCACACAACGGTGTATCGGCCCTGGGGGGCGTACAAAGTCCTGGAATCTGGCGACACCTTTCAGGTCAAGCGGGTGACCGTGAACCCCGGCGCCAAGCTCAGCCTGCAACTGCATCACAAGCGGGCCGAACATTGGGTGGTGGTGTCTGGTTCCGCCACGGTCACCCGGGGGGAAGACACCCTGGAGCTTTCCCGCAACCAATCCGCCTATATCCCCATTGGTACGAAGCATCGGTTGGAGAACAAAGGCAAAGAGCCCCTACACATCATCGAAGTGCAAACCGGAGACTATCTGGGCGAAGACGACATCGTCCGCTTTGATGACGCCTATGGCCGGGATACCGGAGCCAAAGAAGCCTAAGTGACGGCGGAAAAAATAAAGGTCACCCACGTAATCACGGCACTGCCCCGTGGCGGCGCTCAGTCTGTGCTGTTCCAATTGTTGCAGCGTACGGACAAAAGCCGGTTCGATATGGATGTGGTTTCCCTGGCAGACAAAGGGGTCGTGGGCGAAAAAATTGCCGAATTGGGGATTTCCGTCAAATCCCTGAACATGGGGCGGCGGTTTCCCAACCCGGCAAAGGTATTGCGGCTGGCCCGGTGGTTACGCACACGACAACCGGACTTGGTGCAAACGTGGCTGTACCACGGAGATTTGGTGGGGGGTCTTGCGGCGCGCCTCGCCGGCCGCCCGGTCCTGTGGAACTTGCGCCAGTCGGATTTGGACCCTCGCACCACCCGGCGGGCCACCATGTTGACCGCCAAGACCTGTGCCCGCCTGTCGCTGATCATTCCGCGCACCATCGTTTGTTGCAGCCAGGCATCGCGCGATGTTCACACCGCCCTGGGATATGACGGCAAGCGTATGACGGTGATCGGCAACGGGGTGGACCTGGATCGGTACAGGCCAGACACCACCGCTGGCGCTGCCCTGCGCAAAGAAATCGGCGTGAACGATGGAGCCCGGCTAGTGGGTTTGGTCGCCCGGTTTCATCCGCAAAAAGATCATCAGACATTTCTGACCGCCGCCGCCCAGGTGTGTTCCCATGTGGACGACGTGCATTTCGTGCTGTGCGGCGAAGACGTGGATGACAGCAACTCAGCCCTTGGGGCCATGATCGGTCAAACCGGGTTTGCCGATCGCTTTCATTTGTTGGGCATCCGGGACGACATCCCCCGGGTTACAGGGGCCTTCGACGTGGCCATGTCATCCTCGTCCTATGGCGAAGGCTTCCCCAACGTGTTGTTGGAAGCCCTGGCCTGCGGGGTGCCGTGCGTGACCACAGATGTGGGGGATTCTGCCCGCATTGCCGGGTCCACCGGCTGGGTGACGCCCCCCGGTGATGCCGAGGCATTGGCCGCGGCATTGGCCCAGGCCTTAGCGATTAGCCCATCGGACCTAGGGGCAAAAGCCACTGCGGCCCGAGCAATGGCTGAGGAGGCGCACTCTATTTCACGGATGATCCAGGCCTATGAAAGCCTGTACGAAGCAACTGTTACGGGGCCTTGAGCTGGCGGCCGCGAAAAGGCCCGCCCAGAATTCCGCCCACCCGGGCATAGGCCAGATATCCGAAATAGAATAACAACGGCTGGATCGGGAAATTATAGCGGTCCTGGGACGCACCAATCATGACCGGGGCCAAGTAAATGACCAACAGAAGTCGATGCTCGCGCCCCCCCCAGATCAACATATAGATCAGCCCCGGCAGAAAAATTAGCCCTGGGGCTGCACGGATTAGAACCAGGAACGGGTCGGTGTCCCCATACGAGGGGCGCAGGCCTGAAAAATACAAAAGCTTCGCCCCGACCAGCGAAAGAAACGACAGAGCGCGGTCGGCAAAGATCGGCAAGGTGTTGAAAACGCCGGCCAAATACTCGCTCTGGGTTGCGCCAAAATATCGGGCCGGCTCCCCCGTAAACGACTTCAACTCCGGCAGGAAAAACAGGATAAGAAGCGGAATCGGGATTGCTGCCAAAGCGATGACTTGCAGGCGGATGCGCTTCGGCAGGTCGGTTGTGCCCAGGAACAAGGCGGCCACAATGAATATCAACAAGATCACGCCGTTGGGGCGGGTCAGGGCGGCGATGACGGCGACCCCAAGCGCCAACCATATCCTGGCGGATTGGCCGCGGAAATACGCCCAATAGAACAATCCAACAAGGGCGGCGAACAGCAGATCGGTGCTGACATTCAGCGTCAGCCAGATGGGATTGGGCAGCAGTGCGAAGGCCACCAGCCACACACTCGGCACACCTTTGCGGTGCAGCCACCAAAGCCATCCGGCCGACAGTCCGAACCCTAGGACAAAATAGAAAATGGCCAGGGGCAGGGTATTGCCCGGGCCGTAGGAAAACACACCCAGAATCAGTGGGAAGACCGGCGCGGCCGGATAAACGATTCCAGGCGCGGAAGGGTCAAGATCGGGATCAAACGCCCGACCGATAGACTCAACGATGTCGGACATCGACCCGTTGAACAGCAAGTCCCGGGTCATGTCATAAAAAGCAAAATCGATCCCCGGCGATACGTTCAGCGGCGAAATCGGCATCCCGCTTTCGTTTGGGATCGGCTGTAAAAGCGTAAAGATGAAAACGCCCGCCCGAATTACTGCCGCCAGCGCGATCGCTATGCCAAGTCCACGGCGGGTCTGAGAGAAAATTGTCACTAGGCTCGGAGCAAATAAATCGTATAGGTCTGGAAAAGCCGCTGAGCCCAGGCAGGCAAATCAAACCCAAGAACCGGCTGGTGCACTTTCTCGTACAAGTCCACAGCCAATACATGACAGTCGGAAAATCCTGCGTCCGACGCCATGGTCCGAATTGCCCTGGGTCCGAAAAAGTATGGCAGCACCACGCCAGTTGTTCGCCGCGTCAAAGGATTAATGACGGGGTAAAGTAGGTGGTACAGGTGCATCAATTTTTTGGGCCAAGTTTCTAGGATCAGCATGAATCCGTTTGGCCTAAGTACGCGGCGGGCTTCCCCAATTGCTTCCGAAACGGCACCGTAGGAGTTCGCTCTGGTTTTTGATCCCAGGTGGTGCAGGATGAACATTGCACAGACGGCATCAAAACTTTTGGGCGCGAAAGGCAGATCTTTGCATCCGTGAACAAGAGTTTCCACGGGGCCGTTAGGTGGGGATCCGCCCAAAAATTTGATGTCATTCAGCAAGATCGCCGACAGATCCAAGCCAACCCAACGCTGGACTTCCGACGTGTCATAATACACCCGCGAGCCACACCCAAGATCCAGAACGTCACCGCGAACAGCTGCCTTCGAAACCAGCCCTACCGTCTGATATATGCGATGATTTTCGGAAAATCGGTCATCGTCCCAGGACTTGAAGTAATCCGAAGTCTCTGTGTCCCCCATTTTTCACCGCCTTTGACCACCGATCCTTTCAGTACAATCGAATTGACCACGGCGGGTGGAAGGTTTGCAATGGACATTATCGAGGGTCGCCGCACTACCGGGTTCGACAAGGCCTGATATGGTATGATCCAGTTTATCACGCAGCGGCGAACGCAAGCCGACGGGACATGACTTCACACGCGCGGGACCCTAAATTACCTTCCGAGCCTTCGGCCGCTGAAAAAATCAGTGGTGAAGCCCCCGGTGTTTTGGTTTTCGTTCCAACATTCAATGACAACGCCCGGGCGTCCGAACTCGCTCAGGAGATTTCAGCAGAATCACCGGATTACCGATCACTGGTGATTGACGACGGGTCGGCTACATCAGTTCAGTCGGGGGCGGCAGGCGATACTGGTCTTCAGGTTCGCTTGCCGGATAATTTTGGACTTGGCACTGTTACTCACATTGCCTTCGACCATGCCCTTAGCGCCGGTTACAGCGCCGTGGTTCGCATTGATGGAGATGGCCAGCACAGGATTTCGGATATCCCGCGGTTGCTGGAACCCATCCAAGACGGCACCGCAGATCTTGTGGTGGGCACGCGCACTAATCATCGGGCTCGAGGCAGTGTTTTGCGATCCGCCGCCAAAATCTATTTTTCGTTTTTGGCACGGGCAATAACCCGTGGCCGAGCCCCCAGCGACATCAATACCGGATTTTTTGCCGCAAACCGCACGGCGATGGCGCTGCTCAACCAATTCACCCTGGAACGCTACCCGGAACCCCAATTAATCGTCATCGCATGCCGAGAGGGGTTGCGGGTGCGCCAAGTCGACATTGAACAACAAGAACGCCTTCAGGGCCGCTCAACCCTTGGGGTTGTTCAGGCGATGCGGATGTTTTATCGGTTCAATGTTTTCGTCATCAACGAACTGATTCGCGGGCGACGGTCATGATGCACATTGCCATCGTCGCAGGGCTTACCCTCACACTGTTCGTTTTGGTTCGCCGGGGACTAATCCATGTGGATATGTCGTTCCCCTGGTTGGTGGCGATTTTGGTGCTGGGATTTTTGAGTACCAACGAACGCTTCGTGAATTGGACGGCGGCCCAACTGGGAATAATTTACGAGCCCATCGCGATCGTTTTTTTGACGATTTTTGTCCTGCTAGGGCTTTTGACCATGCTGTTGATCGGCTACAGCAGCCTGCGTCGACGGCAGATTCAAATGATGCGGCACATGGTGGCCCAGGATTTGGCGATGCAAGAACGCAAGCTCCGGGACCGGAAAACCTCTTGATCGTGCGGGTCTTGTATCGGTGAACAGTCGCTGGAAAAATTTGGCAGTTGTGGCATTGACCGCGCTCATTGCCCTTGGGGTCGTCGAAGTTGGCCTGCGTGTTTTTGGCATATTCCCCTCCGTGTCAGGGCCGCCCAGGTATCTGGCCAGGGCCGACTTGACCCAAGTCTATTCCTTGGTCCCGGATGGAGTTTGGCGGCATTCCAGCCAGGAATTTAACTACACCATTCGAACTAACCAGAACGGCTTCCGGGGCCCAGATTGGAATTTCGACAGACCTGGCATCGCGATTTTGGGATCGTCTGAAGTCTTTGGGTTTGGCAACGCCTGGGCAGATACATTCCCAGCGCGTCTCCAATCCATGGTGACCGATGGGGGCCTAGACCACCAAATCAGAAACATGGGGGTTTTTGGCCACAACCTGTTGCAAGTCCGGGATGCCTTTAACCGATGGAAATTGCATCAGCGGTTCGCGGCCACGGTGATCCAAGTGGACTGGCGAGCGGTCATTACCTCGTCAACACCCAGTATTTTCGAAGTGGTCGATGGATACCTAGTGGAGGTGGGGCGCTTCCCGGATGGCAAACTCAGCCCAGCTTACAGGATTTATGGGTATTCATATTCCCATTCCCGCGCGGCGGCAGTTTTCATTGACGGTGTGCGGCGATTGATGGGGCCTTCAAATTCCGATCAGACCCCACAGACCGCCGATGCGGCGCTTTCGCCGGACGATATTCAGGCCGCCGTTAGAGCGGCGGCAATCGTCGACGAAATCCGCATTGCCAACGGTGAGAAGCCCTTTGGCGTGTTTTTGATGGCAATGGAGCGTCGGCAATTTGATGCCATGAACACTGCCCTGGAGGCACGGGGCATTGATGTGATTAACACCTGGAACGTCAGCAAACAATTGGGAATGTCTGCGCGATATCCCATCGATGGCCACATGACAGCCGATGGCAATGCAATCGTGGCCCAATCAATTGGCCCGTGGCTGCGTGCCAATCTCGAACAGAACTAATTTTCGAAGTGCCCCATGATCACCGGCGCCAGGGCCGCGGCGAACTTGCCGTTGGCCACTGCGTTGGGATGGGCGTCCTGGGGGTGGACCCACAAATTTTCCGGAATTTCTCCGGCCACCGCCGGGGTCAAATCAACAAAGTCACGGCGCAAATCCATCACCACGGTTGCCAGGGCCTGGTTGATCCCATCAAATGGGTAGGGGGCCAGCGCGTGAAGTTCTGGATAGTTGGCGATGACCAAGGGCACATCCCTCCCCTCAGCCTCGGATGACAAGCGCCGCATTGCCTCCACCGCGGTTTGCCACCCTTTTGCATTGTCTCGATACAGGCCAGAGTAATACGCTCGCCAATCCGGCACGTTTCCAGCCTGTCGGCGCAGGGTATCCAGACGCCCGCCGAAATAGACATAAGCATATGAGAATTCGGACAGCAGCCCACCCGCGCGTTCCGGTGTGGGCTCTGCATCATTGATGAAGTAATTCAGCACGATCACGTCGGGGTCGAATTGCCATCCCGCCAGATCCATTGCCCGCACCTGCATATCGGTGTTGGCGTTGCCGATACCCATGTTCACGACCTCATAACGCCACCCGTCGTTGGCTTGGTTCAGCAGCGCCTGAAGCAGTTCCGACGGGGTGTCTTCCTGGGCGACCCCCCAGCCAAAGGTCAGGGAATCCCCCAGCATCAAAACCCTGCGCACATCACCCGGTTTGTCGAGGGTTTGCAGATCGTCGCGGTATCCGAACCCGTTGATCGCCACATCAACTCCCATCAAGTGGGCCGACGATTGTGGGATATGTTCGTGGCCGGCCAAGGGATCAACTGCCGGGCGCTTTAAAGCTTGGGCGTATTTCCACATTTCCAGATCGAACTGCATGCCGTCGTCGGCGACAAGCCTCACATAGCCTTCCAGCGCCAGCGCCGCGATCAACAGCGCCGCGGCCAAGGTGAGCACATTCCCTACCAGCGCCGAAAATCCGCCGGGATCGGGGCCTGAATCGGGGGGGCTAGACACCTAGAAAATGGTATAGATGAAGGGCGCAATCGCGCTGCTTTGGGTCAGCAGGATGAGCCCACCGAACAAGCCAAAAATGACCAGAATCGGCACCAACCAAAGCTTCTTGCGGACCTTGAGGAACCCCACCAATTCGCGCAGTATCGAAATAATTACCATGGGTGTTCGCAATAGCTCCGGCTAGCTGTGGGCAATAGGATAGGGCGAAAAAGCCCGCGCATTTTTTAGGCCAAGGAAGTTTACCGCATGATCGATCAGAACAAAAATTCAAGAAAAGCCCGAGGCCGAACCGCTGACTTCGGCGAAGATCAATCGTCCGGTGGGCCCAAACATACCTTGTCCAACCGTTCGTTTGGATTTGTGTTTTCCGGGGTGTTTGGCGTATGGGCTTTGCTGAATTATTTTTTTGGGGATGGGGATTTTGTCCAATCGTTGATTATCGCGGGGGTGATTTCGGGGTCCGTGGCTGTGGTCATACCGGCGGCCCTGGCGCCGTTCAACCGGGGTTGGGCCAAGGTCGCAGGGGTGCTTTCCCGGATGGTCTCAGGGGTGGTCATGGGGGCGGTGTTCTTTTTGGTAGTGACGCCGGTCGCCGTGGTGATGCGGCGGTTTCGCAAAGAAGACCCCCTGCGTTTGCGCCCTGATACCGATGCCGAAACCTATTGGATTCCGTCGGACCAGCCGCCCGATGGCAAGTCCAATATGGAACACCAGTACTAGGCCATGGGCCGACCATAACCGATGAAAATTCTTGGTATTTCAGCGTTTTACCATGACAGCGCCGCGGCGTTGGTGGTGGATGGCAGGGTCGTCGCCGCAGCTCAAGAGGAGCGATTTAGCCGCCGCAAAGGGGATGCGGGATACCCCGCCCAAGCGATTGAATACTGCTTGGCAGAGGCAGGAATTGGCCTGGGCGACGTGGATTTCGTCACGTTTTATGACAAGCCTTTTCTAAAGTTCGAGAGGCTCCTTGAAACCTATTTGGCCTTCGCACCAAAGGGATTCTCTAGTTTTGCCGCCGCCATGCCGGTGTGGATCAAAGAAAAGCTGTTCCAAAAAGGCGTGCTCCTGAAAAAGCTCTCCGCCTTGCAGCCCGATTTTGATTGGCAAAAACAGTTGTTGTTTGCGGAACATCACAAAAGCCACGCGGCCAGCGCGTTTTACCCGTCGCCGTTTCAAAACGCCGTGGTCCTGACCATGGATGGGGTGGGGGAGTGGGCCACCACCAGCGTGGGCATCGGCGATGGCGCGGATCTTTCGATGGTCAAGGAACTGCGGTTTCCCCATTCCCTGGGGCTTTTGTATTCCGCGTTTACCTATCAAACCGGATTCAAGGTCAATTCCGGCGAGTACAAAGTCATGGGGTTGGCTCCCTACGGCGAACCCGAATACGCCCAAACCATTCTCGACAATTTGGTCGATCTGAAGCCCGACGGAACGTTCCGGCTGGATCAAACGTATTTCGATTATTGCACCGGGCTTACCATGACCAACGACAAATTTGATGGGCTGTTTGGGGCGCCACCGCGCCACCCGGACGACCCTTTGACCCAACGGGATATGGACATGGCTGCCTCGGTTCAGGCCGTTGCGGAAACGATCATCTTGCGTCTCACCCGGTCTTTGGCGGCAGAAACCGGTGCCAAAAATTTATGCCTGGCTGGGGGCGTCGCCCTGAATTGTGTGGCCAACGGCAAGGTCCTGCGCGATGGCCATTTCGACAACGTCTGGATCCAGCCAGCGGCGGGGGATGCCGGTGGGGCCTTGGGGGCTGCCCTGGTGGCCTATTACGACCATTTGGGCAACGACCGCTCCACCACCGCCGCGGGCGCGCCGGATGGCATGTCCGGCACCTATCTTGGGCCGGGGTACAGTCAATCGGAAATCGAGGAACGCCTAACGTCGGCGGGGGCCACCTTCGAGACTCTAGGCGACGAGGCATTGATCGACACCGTGGCCGATGAACTGACCAAGGGAAGCGTCGTTGGGTGGTTTCAGGGGCGCATGGAGTTCGGCCCCCGGGCCTTAGGCAGCCGATCTATTTTGGGCGATCCCCGATCCCCCGACATGCAACGGACGCTGAATATGCAGGTCAAACGCCGGGAAAGTTTTAGGCCCTTTGCCCCCTCGATTTTGGCGGAACACGCCGACGACTATTTCGACCTTGGGGCCCCCAGCCCCTATATGCAGTTTGTCGCGGGGGTTTCCGATGATCATCGTCGTCCGCCTTCCGATGGCGACGGGGATCTTGAGGGTCTTGCCAAGCTGGGGGCCGTGCGATCCGATATTCCGGCGGTGACCCACGTGGATCATTCCGCCCGCATCCAGACTGTGCACGCTGAAACCAACCCCCGGTATCACGCTTTGCTCACCGCGTTTCAGGGCAAAACGGGGTGCCCGGTGTTAATCAACACGTCGTTCAACGTGCGTGGCGAGCCCATTGTGTGTTCACCCGAAGACGCTTTGGCGTGCTTCGCTGGCACCGACATCGACGTGCTGGCCATGGGCAATTGTTTGGTCAGAAAGTCCGATGCCGAGGGGGCCAAAAACCTAAATATTCAGGCAAAGAAATTCATCCCGGACTAGAGCCGAACGACTGGGACATGTAGAATTACCTTCGCAAGGACACCGCCCCAATTTTGTCCGAAATTTTTTATGACTGACCGTTCCAAATGACCGCAGACGCAAAAATTGATTTGCCGCCAGAGACCCCCTCGACCCGCCTGGATATGTTGGTCGATCGGTACGCCGGGGCGACGGCTCAAGAGATCATGGCGGGGGCAATTCACCGCGAATTCCCAGGCCGGGTGGCCTTGGTTTCTTCCTTTGGTGCCGAAGCCGCGGTTCAATTGCATATGGTCGCCCAGGTATCCTTGGATGTGCCGGTCATTTTTCTTGATACAGAGCAGATGTTCCCGGAAACTCTGGAATACCGAGACACGTTGACGGCACATTTGAAGATGCGTGATGTGCGTACCGTGGTTCCGCCGCAATCCTTTTTGCAGCAAATCGATCCCGACGGGATTTTGTGGCAGACTGATCCAGACGAATGTTGCCGGATCCGCAAATTTGACCCCCTGGCCGCCGTTTTGGACGGTTTTGACGCGTGGTTCACCGGGCGAAAGCGTTATCAAATCCCTGAACGCGCACGGCTGTCCGTGTTCGAGGAGTCCGAGGGGCGGGTAAAAATTAACCCACTGGCCGAATGGACCAAAGCAGCGGTGGACGGCTATTTCGAGGAAAATCGGTTGCCCCGACATCCGTTGGAGGCCGAGCAATTTTTAAGCATCGGCTGCGCGCCCTGCACCAGTCCGGTGTCTGGCGAAGAAGATCCGCGAACCGGGCGCTGGCGCGGCTTTGACAAAGTCGAATGTGGCATACATCTGCCATCCGACTCCGACTAAGTCTCGGTCAGGCCTGAACCACCTTGCGCCGTCCTCTGCCAAGGGACTTCCGCATCAATCGGGTCATCGGAACCTTGGTATCCCCGGCCCGGAACGGGTCAAGGTGTTCGTGATCGGAAATAAGTTCAGGGTCAGCCAGCGAGTGCTTTACGTCGTACGCGATTACACGGTTGTTCGCGGTCAATTGAATCTGGCCGATCCATTCGTCCTCGTCGTCTCTTAAAAGATCAACAAGGGGCAACTGAACCGCGCTGCGGGCACCCACTTTTTTTCGTGGCAGTCTGCGGCCATCATTGCTCATGATGGTTGCAAGCAACGGCTTTTGATAGGGATTGACTAGCGTCAGTGACTCCCCAAGATCTCGTTTTCTGTCGATGTGAATCAATGGGTGACCGTCAACAAACTTTCCGAAACGGGCGACCATGTCGATGACCGGAGGCACTCCATATTTGAATGTTTTGTCAACAAAGAACGACTTCTTCCCGGGCTTCGAATAAATAACGTACGAGCTGACCGGAAATCGCGGTTGGAAGACTAGTCGACGATCTGCTTCCTCCACGGATACTTCCAGGTATCCGATCCCACCCTTCCATTTCTCGCTTGAATCCGGCCACCGGAACACCTCGCGCGCCGCGATTTGTGGCTTGAAATCACGGTACGCAACTTCCCTCGTCGTCTCGTGCTCACAGGTTCCGTCGAAATAGACCTTGTGGACCAACACCACATTGCAATCGGGCACCGTCAGGCGTTCAGCAAGCCGGTCAACCGGATCGGGGGAAATGCAGTCATACCCGGGTCGCAGGGGTGTGATGGCCGGGAACAGATATCCGCTAGCCACGCTCGAATCTAGGGTCGATTGAATATATCCAGCCATTTTTCTTCACACATGATCAATTGATAGGCGTGACAAGTTGGGGGAACCGCAAAGCAGGAACGATGCATGCAGACCGGGAGGTGTCCAAAACACTGTAACCAGGCCGTCGCCAATCTCTGCGACCCGAGAGACTGGAATTGTCAGCTCGTGGATGCGGGATCCCCAGCCAGGAATTTGGACAATTTCGGCAGCCAGTGGGCTTTTCAAGGAGTCCCTTGCCACCAGTTCAACAGGAACGTTGATTTGGGTGGGCTCGCGGTTAATCAAGCACAGGAAAATGCGTTCATCGGCGGGCCGCCACACGATATCAGTCCACTGGGTTCGCGATGATTTGATCCCTTGTGCATGAACCGAGCAGTGCCCATTGATCCCTGTCAATTCGATTTGGGGTCGAGTGGTCCCTTTGACTCCTTGGCGGATCATTTTTCTGCCGACCGCAACCGAGCCAGCGAGAAATCCATTGCCGCCAGATTTTCGAGCTGCATCCAGCAGGTGCTCGCCAATGTTCAATCTAAGGGCAGATCCGGGCTCCACCCTTTTGGTCCCTCGGTGGACGACGGTGCCGTCTTCGGAACGGATTTCCACAGCAACATCCGTCGGCGGAGCATTGAATTCGCCTTCGTAAAGCAAGGACTGATTCGCCACACATAGGTATTGGTCGACACCGGAGCCAACCACACATGGGAAAATGTCCGTTAGATTTTCAGACACGACAGGGGAAATCGCGTCCAAAGTTCTGTATAGGCGCTGTTTCAGCGGCATTTTAGTCGGCACACCGGGAACAAGGGCGGCGCCTCCAACAGCGGCATTTCGCGATGCGCTGATGAAGATTTGTTCAATATCAAGACGACAGGCCGTGCACTTGTTGCCAGCCCCAGATTTTGTCAGAAAGTCCTCGAAGCTGATGTCTGGATCCGAGGCAAACAAGGCGACAAAATCGTCAGCCGTTACTTCGAAACACGGGCAAACAATGTCCCGCCCAGATTGCACTGTGAAATCGGAACGCTCCGCCCCATCACCCTCAGGCTGATCAGCTTCCTTGTTCATGGCTTTCGTCCTCGGTCCGGTTTTTTGACTCCGGTCAGTTCTTGGCGGAATGCCTACTTTCCCGGCCTCTGCGCAACAGTGCACCAGACTCCTTCAATGTCGCCCCAACCCACACCGCATCGGGAATCAGCTGAAGCGGGATCGCCAAGGCCAAAAAGACCAAAGAACCGTACTGCGGAACGAACACCGCTGCCACTGCGACAAAATGTCCATTGATCATGACGGCGGCGGCTGTTTTCTGCCAATTTCTGGGAGGTGCTGCCCCTGCCAATTCATCCTCGGTAAGGTCGCCGGTTTGACCCACCATCCATTCGCGTACGAAGCTTAGGCGTGATCGCAGCATCTGGTTCACGGCGCTGGTGATCGAAACGGCGGCGCCAACCACCACCAACACCGGCTGATCGAAATACAGCCAACAGCCGACGCTGGCCGCGAAAGGCCCAATAAGGGGCGAAATCATGTCGGCGATGCCGTCCAAAAACTTCCCCAAATACGTCACGTCTTTCTGCATGCGGGCCAGATTTCCGTCCACGCAATCCAGCACGACTGACGTGTAAAAAACGACTCCAGCGATCGGCCATAACAGGGGCATGGGAATTGCCAAAAACGCCACTCCGGCCAAGGAGTAGAACATTCTGGCAATGGTCATTTGGTTCGCGGTCCAGCCACGATTGTGAAAAAACGGAGTGACAAGATTGGCCAACGGTCGGCCAAAATAACGGATCGAAATATCCATCTTGATGGAGTAATTGATCGACGCGCGGACCTCGGCGACCGTTATTTTGGGGTGCTTCATCAGGCCGCTGGGCGCCGGGCAAAGGCCACGACAATATTGCAGAACGAACGAGGGAACAGGGTTACCAACGTTCGTTGCAGGGCGTTGCCAAGCCAAGACAATTGGTACCCTTCGCCGCGTCCCAAGCCTTCATCGAAGTCCTTGTGCTTGGGGCTGCGGAAAAATCGGAATTTGTAGAACAGCGGCATGTTTTCAACGTATTCCATTTTTTCGGTCTCGAATCCTGCTTCGGCCAAAAGTGTGCGGAATTCTGCTCCGGTGTAATTGGCCTTGTGGAATTTCAATTCGCCACCCTGGTATTTTTTGGCCTCAATGCGGTCGTTCGCGCGGTTCTGAATGTTGTCTAGGCGGGCGCTGGCGACCATCAGACCGCCGGGCTTTAACACCCGCAAGGTCTCCGCCAATGCCTCTGGCACGCCGGATTCAAGGCTGTGGTACAGGCCGAACGCCATGACCCCGCCAAAGGCCTGGTCGTCGAAGGGCAACTTCATGACGTCTGCTTGGCGGACTTTTAGGTCCGGGTGGGCGTCTTTGATTTTGTCGATGGCGGTTTGAATGTAATCGATCCCGGTAATGTCGCGGCCCAAATTGTGGAAATGAATGACGTTGCGCCCCAGGCCACATCCGGCTTCCAGCATTGGGCCGTCTGTATCGTCGGCCACGGCTTGGGCGAATTTCCCGGGGTATTTGGCCAAGTTCAACGCGCCGCTGTCCACCGGGGCATTGGTCCATCGTCGGTCCCAATATTCTCGGCTACCCCCGTGGGATCGATAGGTCACTCTCATGAATGCGTTCCTTTTTGTGCCAGCGATTGATCCCGCACGTTAGCGATCATCGCGGCGAATTCTGTGGCGATAGTTTGGTTGCCAAGGGGGCTTGGATGGGGCCCCAATTTCCCCTCAACAAACAGTGCCCCCAGGTGATTGTCACGGGCGAACACCTCGGTGATGTCCAAAACCGGAAGAATGTCGCTCAAAGACCCAAAAAAATCTCCGAAATCATTGTCCCCTTTGCTGACCCTGCCGAGATCAACCGGTTGCGGTGTGATCACAAGCCACGGGCGCTTGCCTTGTGCCCGGCACAGATCGGCGAATTCCTTTACCAACTTCGCCAGCAGTTGTTTTGCATCGTCCCTTTGATACAGGCGGGCGGATACCCGGGCGTTTTCTGCCATGACCGCGCGAAAGGCATGGGCGCGGGCTGTTTCAGCGCGCCCCGGCAAAAGCCCATAGATCAGCCACCCCAGAATTGGCAACAATCGTCGGCCCCGAACCAGTGCCCGGGCGATCAATGGAAATCTCAATAAATCAGGTTTGAATTTGCTTTCATAAAAATCGTCCAGATTTCTAATTTCGTCTAGGCGGGCGTCATAGGACTGAAAATCCTCCGGCGACCGGATAGCCGATGGGAATTCTCGCAATTCCCCATTCTCAATTCGAAATCGCGGTTTGAACGCCAGAATATTTCCGTATTCGAAATAATGCCGCCAATAGGAATGAATGCGCGAGATGGTTTCCGGAACCACGTTCATGACAATGTCATCGGCGCTCAGGTCAGGGATTTCACGGCGTACCCTCAAAAAAGCTTGGTCGATCCCATAGTTTCCGACGCCGAAGTTGCGCACGTTGGTGTTCAAAAGTTTGGACAAGGCATGGGGCCAGGTTTCGTCGTCATTCACCAGACGGCAAAACGCGAACGAATCTCCGAATACCGCCACATCAGACGATTGCCCGGTCCAACCGGGATTTTCCCGGCACCCCGTTTCATCAATCAAAAACGTGGTTTCGCCCATTTCCGTCTGCTCGATCCCCGTGGTACCGGGGCGTCTGGCCCATCCCAAGTCTTTGTCGAAACTCAATCGGACATATTTTTCGATTAGGTCATCGGGGAAATCAGGTGTTTCGTCCGCGGGTCGGATCAGCCACTGAAAATTTGGCCGAAACAACCAGACCAGGGCCCACAGGATAAGTTCGGCAGCACCCACCGCTGCGGCGATGACCACCATGACCAACACCGGCGTGCTCATTCCGGTCGTCGGGCCGCCAGCGCCCCGAGGATTTTTCCAACGATCGCCGCTGGATCGGAATTATCTGGGTCATTGTCGATGGTCAAATCTGGGTTTGATGGCCGAGGAAAGGGGATGTCTTTGCCCACAACATTTTCCGTGTCGCCCCTGGCAAAGGCGGCGTACAGGCCCTTGGTATCGCGCGCTTCCAGCACCTCCATGGGGACATCCAAAAATACTTCGAAATAGGCCGACAAATTGTCCCGGTTCCATTCCAACCATTCCGGAAAAATGGACAACACCGTGGCTACGGTGGTGACTCCGTTTTTGTCTAGCAGGTGGCACAAGTGGGATATCCGGTGGGCGTTTTGATTGCGCGCTTCCACGGTATGACCCAGGCTGTCGCCCCACACGTCGCGCAATTCATCGCCGTCCAGATACACCACTGGCTGGTCGGACTCGCGGCGCATGGCGTCGACAAGCGCCCGGCCGACGGTGGATTTTCCGGCCCCAGAAAGACCTACAATCCAC
This sequence comes from Alphaproteobacteria bacterium, assembly GCA_018658465.1. Lineage (GTDB taxonomy): Bacteria > Pseudomonadota > Alphaproteobacteria > UBA2966 > CAIVPW01 > JABHVE01. The sequence continues at coordinate 704 of JABHVE010000112.1, read as the reverse complement.
AAAATCATGATGGAGAGTCCCCAGGCGGCACCAGGCGACCATCGGCCACCATGGCCTCGGCAACCTTCAAATCGTTTTGATCGTCCACTTCGCACCACCATCCGGTCACGTCCACGGCAGTCAACGATTTACCGGCGGAGATCAATCGGCTGCACATGGCGGTCATATCCATGTTGCGTTTCAAATCTTCGTCGGACCCCATGATCCCATCAACCCACCCCAAAGACGCAGGCGAAAATTTCATCAACCCCATGAATTGCCCTTCGGGTTCTGCCATGCTGGCCACGCGGGCGCCAATCTCAATCAATCTTCCCGCTCCGTCGGTGCGGAAACTTTCGGCATCAGACAATGGATCTTCAAAACGTTCTTGCCATTGTCTGGCCCAATCCCGGTCAAAGGCGATCCCCAAATCGGCCGGGGTATCCATCAACGTGCGCACCGCGTCGGCGCTGTATACGATGTCGGAATAGCTGACAATAACCGGGCCGTCCATCAAATCGCGGGCACACAGCATGGACGCCACCATCTGGGTGTTCTGCCAATCTTCATTGTGGCGGGTAGGCAAACCTTTGGCCTCCAAGACCTCGGACTTGTACCCGGTGACAAGGGCGATTTCGTCGATCCCCGCGTCGCGCAACGCGGCGATCTGCCAGTGCAATAACGGCTGCCCGGCCAGCTCCACCAAGCATTTTGGTTGGGCATCT
>JABHVE010000107.1 GCA_018658465.1 Alphaproteobacteria bacterium | reverse complement strand
GTGGTTGCCACGCCGTTGGGCCATGGGCAAAAAGTAGAGGCGGTGCAGGCTGCAACCGCTGCCCCGGTGACCGATCGAACACCCACGGCTCGATCCAATATGCCGACCATGGCAACCACGCTGATCGAGGCGTTGGATTGGCATGTGGCGGCACACCCCGAGAAAATTCATGTGCGGTTTTTGCGCGGCGACGACGATATCCAGGAACTGACTTATGCCGACCTACGCCATGCAGCCGACGAAGTGGCCACGGGCTTAAGGGAAATTGGCTTGGCCCACGGCGAAACCGTGGCGATCATGCTGCCCACCTGTCTGGAATTTTTCTATGCCTATTTCGGCATTCTGATCGCCGGTGGGGTGCCGGTTCCGATTTATCCCCCCGCCAGATTGAACCAGATCGAAGACCATTTGAAACGCCAAGCCGGGGTGCTGACCAACGCTGTGGCCAAGGTGCTGATCACGGTGCCCGAGGCAAAAACCTTGGCTCGTTATCTGCGCGCACAAACTCGGTCCCTGGACCATGTGGTGACCACAGATGACCTGCGGCGTGGTGGCCACGGGCAATTGTGGCCGGTGGTCAGTGGCGACGATTTGGCGTTCATTCAGTATACGTCGGGCAGCACCGGCGACCCCAAAGGCGTGATGCTGACCCACAAAAATCTGTTGGCCAATTTGCGGTCCATGGGACAGCCGTTTCAAATGGGCCACAGCCGCGATGTCTTTGTCAGTTGGTTGCCGCTTTACCACGACATGGGGTTGATCGGCGCGTGGCTTGGCAGTCTCTATTTCGGCATGGAACTGGTTTTGATGTCGCCCTTACGGTTCCTAATTCGTCCTGAACGGTGGCTTCACGCGATCAGCAAATACAAAGGCACCTTGTCCGCCAGCCCGAATTTTGGCTACGAACTGTGCCGCCTGCGCATCAAAGACGCCGCTCTGGAGGGCCTTGATCTCAGTTCGTGGCGGGTGGCGGCAAACGGTGCCGAAGCGGTGTTGCACACCACCATTCACGGGTTCGCCGAACGCTTTGGTGACTATGGATTTGATCCGCAAACCATGCGGCCGGTTTATGGCTTGGCCGAAAATTCCGTCGGCCTAGCGTTTCCTCAAATTGACCGAGAGCCCATGGCGGAACGCATTGACCGGGAGATTTTCAGCCGCACGGGCGAAGCCGTTCCAGCCGCCGCCGACACCGTTGATCCTTTGGAATTCATGATCTGTGGCCAGCCGCTGCCCGGCCATGAAATCCGCATCGTCGACGATGCCGGGCGGGAACTGGACGAACGCCGGGAAGGCGACATCGAATTCCGCGGGCCGTCATCCACCCAGGGCTATTACCGTAATCCCGAGGCCACCAAGGCTTTGTTCCACGGGGACTGGCTGCGCACCGGCGACAAAGGCTATTTGGTCAAAGGCGAAGTGGTCATTTCCGGGCGCGAAAAAGACACCATCGTGCGCGCCGGTCGCAACATTTATGCGGCGCAATTAGAAGCCGCGGTTTACGAAGTCCCAGGCATCCGCAAAGGCTGCGTGGCGATTTTCGGATCCTCCAACAAAGCCAGCGGTACCGAGGATCTGGTGGTGTTGGCGGAAACCCGCTCCGTCGATCCGGACGAACGGGAGGCCTTGGAAAAGGCGGTCAATCGGGCGGTGATTGACTCCATCGGCGAGCCCCCGGACGAAGTTGTGCTGGCTCCGCCCCATACGGTTTTGAAAACCTCCAGCGGGAAAATTCGCCGATCCGCCACTCGCCAGGTGTATGAGCGCGGCGGCCACAATGCCAAACGCCCGCCGGTATGGGTGCAATTCGCGCGGCTGATCGGGGCATCCATCGGCCCCCACATTATGACCCTGGTGCGCTCGGTCCGCAGCTACGGATACGCTGGCTATTGGTGGTTGATGGCCACGGTATTTGGCCTCACAGCCTGGGTGGTCATCTCACTGGTTCCCAGTCGCCGGTTCGGCCAGACCTTTGTGCGGGTTCTGTGCCGGGGGTTTTTGGTCGCCGTTGGCGCGCGGGTTCGGGTGGAGGGGCTAGAGCACTTGGCATCGGGCGACGGCCCCACGGTGATTGCCGCCAATCACACCAGCTTTATGGACGGCGTCGTACTTTACGCGGCCCTGCCCGGAAACTTTCGTTTCGTGGCGAAAAACAGCTTGGCAAAATCCGCCTGGTCCGGGCCGTTTTTACGAAATTTAGGAACCCTGTTTGTTGAACGCTTCGACCCGGCCAAGGGGGTCGCCGACAGTGACCGCATGTTGGAGAGCATCCGCGACGGCGAGATTACAGTGGTATTCCCCGAAGGGACGTTTGGTCGCATGCCCGGATTGCTGCCGTTCCGCATGGGGGCGTTTGCAAACGCTGCGGAGGCGGGGGCGCGGGTGGTGCCGGTGGCCCTGCGCGGTGGCCGATCGATGTTGCGGTCGGGGTCGTGGTTCCCACGCCATTCCGAATTAGCCCTGGTGATTTGCGATCCCTGCACGACGGATCAAAGCGGATGGGACGGGGCGATTGATCTGCGCGTTCAGGCCCGCAAGCAAATGCTGTTGCATACGGCGGAACCCGACCTGAAGTTTGAAACCGGCGAGATTGAGAAACTGAAACCTCAGTCCTAGCCCATAAGGCCTTTTGGAAAACAATAATGACGACGGCTCAGATTGACGGCGATACCGCCACCAAAGCGCCTCTCTATTTCTTCCTAGTGATCGTTACCATCTTAGCCTCGGCCAGCTATGGGCTGGCGTTCGTCATGGGCGACGATAACCGGACCATCGGCATTGTTCTGGTGCAATTTTCTCCGGCGCTGGCCGCGCTCATTACCAAATTTCGGTTCCAGGGAAATTTGCGCGGCCTGGGGTGGGGGTGGGGCAAAACCCGCGTGCAAATTGCCGCCTACATCACGCCGTTCTTCATCGCCTTGATCAGCTTTTCCCTGGTCTGGACCCTGGGGTTTGGCGGATTCTACGGAGAATGGATTTTAGAAGCTCAAGCGGGGATGGCCGAAACATTTGGTTTCACGATTTCGTCGACGATTCTGGTGTTGATGGTGGTGATCGCGGTCAACGGGACCATTGGGTTGTTGGTCGGATTTGGTGCGATCGGCGAAGAAATTGGCTGGCGCGGGTTCATGGTGCCGGAGCTTTATAAGCATTACGATTTTACCAAAACCGCATTGATTAGCGGCACCATCTGGGCGGTGTACCACTGGCCGTTGCTGTACGTCCTGATGGCGCCGCGCCTAGAGGTATCGCCCTGGCCGTTAATGGCGTTCTCGCTGATCGCCGGTATCGGCCTCAGCACAATCCTGGCGTGGTTTCGCATTAAATCCGGCAGCGTTTGGACAGCGGTTTTGTTTCACGCCGCTCTGAATATTCACAACCAGGGTTTCTTCCAAAACCTGACGGAAAAGACCTCGTCCCTTACTCACTACATTTCCGGCGAGCACGGATTGATGCTGGCGTTGGTCAGTGCCGCCTTTGGATTTTGGTTCTGGCGGAAGCGGGGTGAATTACCGGGTTCAGCGCCACGGACTGAGGACTTTCGCCCTGAAAGTTAGGGCGCGGGGCTTTCTGCAGGCAGGTTGAATCCTTTGACGATCAGCCAGATCGCCAAAACCATTTCATTCAGTGCCAGCGGAACCACGAACCCGATCGTGATCACCTGGGAAGCCTCAAAGCCAGCAACATCAATCACCCCAGAGGCCAGCATCAAGGGGGCACCGAGCAAACCCCAGACCGAAATCCATCGCGGAACAATTCTCGATTTGAAAAATGAATAGTTCAGAACCACTGCCGTCAGGCTGAAAATGATCTGACCGCCGATCACAGCGGTCCAATTAAAAATTGCGTTCAGCGAACCGGCCAGTCCCAGAAACATCGAACCCGCGGGCGCACCGGCACTGACGAAATCCTGACTTACTTTTGAGAACGCCAACAAGACGAATATCCCGATGATGAACGGGGTGACCTCAAGAATTCTAGCCGCGACATACCCCACGGCAATCGCTTCGCTCTGTTTTTTCAAGATTGGGAATATGACGACTGCGATCGCAATTAATGCCACCGACATGACCATTAGAAGAAACACCCCAAGGATCACCTCGTTCCCAGCTGAGGCAACATTACTCAGGTCATTTTGAACGTCCAAGACGGGCACCAGGACACCCGCACTAAAGACCCCAGAAACGGTCCCGATGATAAATAGAACCCCCACGGCTATCGAAATTTTTCGCGCTTGAATCATTTGTTCCGTCCCTTGTTAAACTGGCTGAGCCCGACGGATTTCCCGCTAGGTAAACTGATTCCGGCGGGCACTGTACTGACCCAGTGCGGCGCGGGCCACTGCGTTGCTTTACCAATTCAGGCTGGCGAGCAGCAGCGCGATTCCTTCGCTGTCGATGTGGGTGCCGTTGGCCATGACGACGATCCCCAACCCATCTTCTGGGTACATGCGCATCAGCGCGGAGAAACCAGGGCCTCCGCCCGAGTGCTCATAGAACGTCCGTCCTGAGTTCTCGAAATTGTGGAACAATTGCCAACCCAGGCCTTGAATGATTCCTGGTGCCCGGAGGTCTACTCCTTCG
>JABHVE010000096.1 GCA_018658465.1 Alphaproteobacteria bacterium | reverse complement strand
GTGTTGCCGACGCTGTTGGGAAGCAACACACCGCCGGGGGCGAGGGCCCGGGCAGTCATCGCCGGTGGGTGGTTCACTACGTTGTCGAGAATGACGTCGTAACGGGCGGCGCCTTGAGTGAAGTCATCCGCGGTGTAATCAATGACGTGATCGGCACCTAGGGATCGCACCAGATCCACGTTGGCGGTGCCGCACACCCCGGTGACTTCGGCCCCGGCAGCCTTGGCAAATTGCACCGCGAACGTGCCGACGCCGCCGGATGCGCCGTTGATCAAAATATGCATGCCCGGGCCAGCTTTGGCGACCTGGTCCATGGCCGACAAGGCGGTGAGCCCCGACATGACCGACGCGGCGGCATCTTCGAACGACAATTCCGCTGGCTTTTTGGCAATGTTGGACGCCTTGATGATTGTGTATTCGGCATAGGTGCCGGGAGACTTCATGCCAATCCAGGTGGAGCCGAAGACCTCATCGCCGGGAGCAAAGCCCGTCACCCCCGGCCCCACTTGCTCGACGACCCCGGCCACATCTGTGCCGCGAATTGGCGTTTTGGGTCGCCGCAGCCCCATGGCAATTCGCATGATTTTGGGGATACCCGCCACCGTGATCCAATCCGGGGTGTTGACGCTGGTGGCCTTTATGCGGACTAGGACGTCGTCGTCGCCGTTTACGGTCGGGCGATCAACCTCGGCCAGGGACAACACGCGCTCTGGATCGCCATAGCCGTTCTGAACAATTGCCTTCATTTAATTGAAATCACTTTGCCCGAGCCGTTGATGGCGACGCTGAAGGTGCCGGAAACTCCGCCGACCACGACATCGCCGCCGCCGTTAATTCTGACATCCAAATTGCCCGAAATCTGGCCCATCACCACATCGCCTGCGCCATTAATAGAGATTTCAGTGGCCCCCGCCGATCCTACCCTGGCGTCGCCGTTGCCGTTGATGCCGACCTCCAGGGCGCCTGACACGTCGCCAATTGCCAGGTCACTGGTCCCGCCATTCAACTGGATTTCTGCCGACCGTACGGCGCCAACCTTGCCGACGACTTTTCCGCCCGAGCGCAAAATCAGATGACTGTTGAGGTCGCCGATATCCACCGTGCCTGAGAAGTCATCGATGGTCAGGGGCATGCCTTCGGGGATCCGCAGCACCACATCGATTTCGGGGCCTTTGCCAATTGCCGGTTTTTCATAGTCCAGGCGCAAAAACCCGGCGATCATCCGTAGATCAACTCGGGCGGTAGCGATGGCTGGGCCGCTGATCTCAATCTCGATTAAGGTGCCCTGGGTAATCTCCACCACCAAATTGCCGGGCATGTTTTCGATTTCCACGGCGTCGGCTTGGAATGTTTCGGCGTTGGCGTCACCAATCGCCCATACCGACATGGCCAGTGCGGCCAGGGCCGCTGGGATAATTGCAGCGCGGGCGGTAAAGCGCGAATTCGTAACCGAGTCAGAAGCAAGCATCGGAACTCCCCCAAGTTTGGTTTGCAGCGTTCCTCGCAGGTGGGGCGACCAGGGTTGATTTTCAACCGGCCACGGCCTGGATGTGGCGAGAAATTGCCACACATGGGTTTGTGCACTTGATGCAAGTCCAATGAAGGGGAGACAAGGAATGACGAAATTCATCATGGTTTACAAAGGCCCAGCGACACCAATGGACGAAATGACCGAAGAACAAGGCAAGGCGGTCATGGATGCCTGGGGGGCATGGATGGGCAAGGTCGGCGACGGGCTGGTGGACGTGGGCTCGCCATTTGGCCCGGGCAATTCCATCCGCGATGATGGGACCACGGGATCGGCGGCGGAGCTTTCGGGGTATTCGATCATCGAGGCTGCGGATTTGGCCTCGGCCACGGAAATGACCGGCGGCCACCCATTCTTTAGCGAGGGCAAAGGCAATTTCAGCATCGAAGTGTTCGAGTTAATGCCGGTGCCGTTTTAGGGTTTATCGCTCCATGCCTGCGTAAAGCCTCTGGCAAAGGCGGCCCTGCCAAGGTTAATATTCGTTTGAGCTAAAGGACGGCCTAACAAAAGGTCGCATAAACGGACTTGGGGGAGGCCGAAATGGCTGCTTTGCGCGGATTAAGAACCTATGGGCTGGCGATTGCCGGTGCAGTGTTTGTTGCACCCACGGCGGTGCTTGCCCAAGACAGCGGGCTAGATAGCGGCGACACGGCGTGGATTTTGACTTCCACGGCGCTTGTTTTATTCATGACCTTGCCGGGATTGGCACTGTTTTACGGCGGCCTAGTGCGCGCCCAAAACGTGCTGTCGGTGCTGATGCATGTGTTCGTGATCGCCTGCATCGCCTCGGTGGTGTGGCTGGTGGTTGGCTATACCCTGGCCTTTTCCGATGGTGGCAGTGCCAACCAATGGGTGGGTGGCCTCGGCAAAGCGTTCCTAAGCGGCGTTGGTCCTGACGCCATGTCGGGCACCATGCCCGAGACCGTGTTCTTCATGTTCCAGATGACCTTTGCCGTGATCACCCCGGCGTTGATCGTTGGTGCCTATGTGGAGCGCATGAAATTCACCGCAGTGGTGTTGTTCAGCACCTTGTGGCTGATCTTTGTGTATTCGCCGGTGACCCATTGGGTTTGGGGCGGCGGCTGGTTGGCCGACATGGGGGTGCGCGATTTTGCTGGCGGCCTGGTGGTTCACACCACCGCGGGCGTTTCAGCACTTGTGATCGCCGTAATGTTGGGCGGCAGGTTGGGGTTCCCCAGCGAGCTAAAACGCCCCCACAATCCGGGTATGACGATGATTGGCGCTGCCATGCTGTGGGTGGGGTGGTTCGGATTTAACGCCGGGTCCGCCTTGGCCTCGGACGGGGCCGCCGGAATGGCTATGACCGTCACCCACCTTTCAGCCGCCATGGCGTCACTCACCTGGATGGCTTTGGAATGGTGGCAACATGGCAAGCCCACCTTGATCGGCACCGTAACCGGGACCATCGCCGGGTTGGCGACAATCACCCCGGCATCTGGGTATGTCGGTCCAATGGGTGGCCTGATCATTGGCTTGGCTGCCGGTGCCGTCTGCTACTTCGGCGTCAACCTGATTAAATCGAAGCTTGAAATCGATGATTCATTGGACGTGTTTGCTGTCCATGGGGTCGGCGGAATGCTGGGAATTTTGATGGTGTCGTTCTTGGCGCTGGAGTCATTCCAGGGCCTTGGCCTCGCCGCAGACTTCACCGTCGCAAAGCACCTTGGTGTGCAGGCGACCGGCATCGTTTCGGTTGCCGTTTGGTCGGCGCTGGCGACTTACATACTGATGAAAGTGACCCAGGCTGTTGTTGGGATGCGCGCCACCGATGAACAATTGGTCGATGGCATGGACATTTCGGAACATGGTGAGCGGGGGTACGAGATTTGAGCGCCCCCGCGTTGAAGAACGGTGAAGGAGAACCGTCATGAAATGGATTATGGCAGTCATCAAACCCCACAAACTGGATGAGGTCCGCGAGGCCCTGACGGCGGCGGGGATCCAAGGCATGACGGTGTCCGAAGTCAAAGGGTTCGGTCGTCAAAAGGGTCACACGGAGGTTTACCGTGGTGCCGAATACACGGTCGATTTTGTCCCCAAAGTGAAGATTGAATTGGTGGTGGATGATAGTCTGGCCGACCAAGCAGCGGAAACCATCCGCGAAGCCGCACAATCGGGTCAAATCGGTGACGGGAAAATATTTATTGCCGACGTTGGCCAGGCCATCCGCATTCGCACCGGCGAAACCGGCACCGACGCGCTTTAGCACTGATCGGCGTCCAGCCCAGCGCACCCAAAGGCGCTGGCGATGAAAGTCTTGGTTTTGGGCGCCGGCGTAATTGGCGTCACCACGGCCCATTATCTGCGCCGTCAGGGCGCCGAGGTTACTGTTGTGGATCGCCAGCCCGCCCCGGGGCTTGAGACCAGCTTCGCCAACGGCGGACATTTATCCTTTGGCCAGGCCCTTCCCTGGGCCGCCCCGGAAGCCCCATTACAATTGCTGACAATGGCGGGCCGCCGCGATGCCCCGCTACGCTTAGCCGCACGGTGGGATCCGGAATTGTGGCGATGGGGGGCAAAATTTTTGCGCAATTGCACCCCCGGCCGTTACCGCGCCAATGCAAATGTTTTGCGGAAATTGGCGGCCCATAGCCGGACCTGCTTAGGCGAATTGATGGCCCATGCTCCGGCCCTGAAATTCGACTATCAGCCCCAAGGCGTTCTGACTGTTTTTCGCACTTCCCGGGTGTTCGATCGCGAAAAAGCCCGTGTCGCCGACGCAATATCGGATCAGGCCGGCAAAGCCGGCAACGCCGATCATGCCCAAGACCCGGAACGTGTATTGACGGCGAATGACTGTGTGCACGCCGAGCCCGCCTTGGGCCATGCCCGGCGGGCCGGAAAAATCGTCGGGGGGCTGTTGGCCGCCTCAGCCGCCACCGGGGACGCCCACCAATTTACCCATGGATTGGCCGAAATCTGCAAAAACGCAGGGGTCGAGTTTCGCTTTGGCGTGACCGTCACAAGGCTTCGCCGGGTTGGCGGCGCCATCACCGGTGCCGAGACTGCGGATGGTTTTATGGAGGCCGACGCGGTGGTCCTTGCCCTGGGCAGCCACAGCCCCCTTATCGCCCGAACTGTGGGAGTGGTTTTGCCGATTATTCCCGTGAAAGGGTATTCCGTCACTCTAGCCATTTCGGGGGAGGCTACATCGGGAGATGGCGTGCCACGGCTGGGGATTTTGGACGCTGAACGCAAGGTCGTCATGGCCCCGGTGGACGGCGCCTTGCGCGCCGCCGGCACGGCGGAATTTGCCGGTTATGACCAATCGATCGATCCGATCAGGGCCCAGGCCATCGCCCGCGTGGCCCAGGATTTGTTCCCTGAACTGGGCCCACTTCCCGATGCCCCGTCCGATCTGAATCCTTGGGCCGGGTTGCGGCCCATGACCCCGGACGGGCCGCCCTTGCTGGGGTCCCTGCCCGCGTCGTACGGATGCACAAATTTGTATTTGAACACCGGCCACGGACCATTGGGGTGGACCCTGGCCTGTGGGTCAGCCAAATTGGTGGCGGACTGGGTTGGCGGGTCGCCCCCAGACGATCCGTCGGGAACATCCTTTGCAAGATTTGCATGATCGACCAAACGATGGGACGTTCAGATTCACGTGGGCTTCGCCCACGATCTGCACTTTGACCAGTCCATCGGAGCCGGGAATTTGCGCGTGATGAACAAACACATTCTGGGTGGATGCCTGCTGGTCCTGAGCTTGACCAGCTGCACCATGCCCGGCCTGCAAATCCGCGAAGTCTATTGGGGCAAGCAAATCCTGGAACGCTCCCTGTTCGACCGCACCATCACCTATGACGGCCAGGGCAATCCGGTGTTTGATGAACGCGGCCCGCTGTTTGTTCCACCGCCTGCCCCCGATCCCGACGCCCCAGACGTAGACGATGGGCCCTGACTCAACGCAAATCGCCGCATCGATGCGCCGTGAACCTGGGCCGCATGAAATTGCGCTTGCAGCACCCGGATCGCGCGTATAATCAGTCGGCACTATCGCGGTGGGGGAAACGATGGCGAATCTATTTCGATCCAATCTGGGATTTGGCACAGGTTTGGCCCTAGCAATGATGGGGCTGCCAGAGTCTCTCGCCCAGGAAGCGCCGAATGGCCAACCGGCCCTCCCAAGCGCCAATGCTTGCCAGCCCGAAACTATGTTTTGTTGGGTCACTTCACTGCCTGTACAAGTTCAAACGGGCTTGATTGCGGCTGTAGCCACATTGGTCGCTATATTGCTCAAGGATTTGGTCGTTGACAGATGGACTGAGCACCGCGCTGATCGACGATTGGCAATAGAGATCTATAGAAATTATGCCGATCCCATCGCGGCGGCTGCCTCAAGTCTATTTTGGAGATTACGGGAAGTTCTTGTCTCAGAGGGGCGTGGGGCATTCTTGAAAACGAGTGGATCAGCAACTCCGTTTGATAAATACAAATATGACAGCACACTTTTTCGAATCTCAGTCCTAATTGCCTGGCTAAGAGCATACGCACGTGAACTCACATTTTTTTCCCTCAGTGATTCAGACAAGCTTGTTGATCTTAAGGGTGCGATACGAGCATTCGAAGCGGCCCTGGCCGATGGCGCGCATGTTGAAACTCAGAGGGTGCAGGCTGTCGCGGCGCATTGGGATTTAACAGTACCTGAGAACGGTGAGGAGTTACCCAGCATCGCTGTCGCCGTCGATCAGATATTGAGTACGTTCCTACACCGCAACAATGCAAGGGTCGCAACCGAACTTGCACCGGAGAAGCAAACCCAACTCTGCAAATCAGTGGCATTAGCTCTTACCAATGGAATAAACGCTAATTCCGTGCCCGAAGGTGTCTTACTTGAGACACTTCAACGAACAATTCAGTCGCTTTCCATTCGTGAGGCGTGGCTGTACCGAGATTTTCAGTCAGGAATTGGCGATCTTATGATCCGAAATACCACGGGGGGTGCCCGCCGGTTTGAAGTTGTTGGGTTCAAAGAATTCGAAGTGCTCCTATTGTCTGAGAAAAAGACTGATCAACGATGGGTGAATCGCTTGAATCGGATTTTGAGAGATTTAGACATCTCCGGGGCCGATAAAAACGATGCCAGAGTACGGATGATTGAGGAAACTTTTCTTGCAACCGTACGACTGCTTGAAGTTTTGGCGAAAGTTGATCCTAATCGCGATTCTGTTGCTACCCAGATTCTCTCCGAAGGAGCTCGACTAAGAGAGGATCAGACATGGCGGAAAAGCGTAAGTAGTGGGTGAGCCTTTTTTTTAGGTTGAGGCCGCCCGAGGCCGACGTGGACGAGGAGCCCTAGGCCACAGACTGGCCAATTCGCTGCTCCACGGTTCCCCATTCGAGACGAGCCCATTCGCTTGAACGCCCTAACAAATAATATTGAAATTTGCCCAGGGGCGGATCATCGTGGGTGGCAGCCATGAAAATTCTGTTCAAGATCTTGCGCATCGTCGGATACGTCGTCGGCGTGCTCATCGTTTTGGGCGTCGTTTTGTATTTCATGGCTCTCGACGCCCCCGACACGCCCGACTCTGTGGCCAGCATCGGCGAACTGGAAGAATTTCTGGACGCGCTTGTTCTGTCCAACAAACCTCCGGGTGTCACCATTTCCGTCATCAAGGACGGCGCGGTGGTCTACGAAAAGGCCTTCGGCTTGGCAGATCCTTTGAACGGCACTCCGGCTAGGGCCGATACGGTGTACGCCTGGTGGTCGATGACCAAAATTCCGACGGCCTTGGCGGTCATGCAACTGCACGAACAAGGGCTTTTGGACATCGACGATCCGGTGGCGGACTACTTGCCGTTCTTCGATGTGGTGTACCCATCACCCACCAGTGACATCATAACCATCCGCCATCTGCTGAACCATTCATCGGGAATTCCCAACAACGTGCCCGCCGTGCTGTTTTGGTTCCACTTGGACGGCGAGCCCGAGCTGGACCAAACCAAGTTCATTGCCGACAACTTTGCGCCGTTTTCGACCCTGGATTTCGAGCCGGGTTCGACGGCGGTTTACACCAATCTTGGCTACAGTTTGCTCGGTGCGGTCGTCGAAAAGGCGTCGGGGGAAAGCTACAGCACCTATGTGCGCGCCCATGTGCTGGAACCCTTGGCCATGGCCAGCACCGATTTCGCCTTGAACGATGAAACACGGGCAAGGATGGCGGTGCCAACCCACCCGTTGATCGATCTGATCTCGCCGATGGTGCCGTTCTTGGTTGATGACATGATCCGCGAGGTGGAAGACGGGCTCATTTACATGCACCCGGTGATCGCGGATTCCCTACCGCCGACGGGGCTGATCGGCCCGGTAAGCGATGTCGTCCGGCTTGTCACGGCGATGCTGAACGGCGGTGTCGTGGATGGCCAGCGCATCCTGGCGCCCGAGACGGTGTC
>JABHVE010000086.1 GCA_018658465.1 Alphaproteobacteria bacterium | reverse complement strand
GCCACCGCCCACGAGCTCGGCACGCCCCTTAGCACCATCGCCACTGTGGCCCGGGAAATTGTCCTGGAAGCCCCGGAAGGCACGCTTTTGGCGGAAGACGCCGCCCTGATCAGCCGCGAAGCAAAAAGATGCCGCGAAATATTGGGGGCCATGTCGCGACGCCCTGGGTCTGGGACCGGATCAAAGGCCGACCGTCGCGGTTTGGCGGATCTGCTGCGTGCGGCGGCGGCGCGCTATCACCGGGACGGTATCCAGGTGGAGATCATCGCCAAGGAAGGCCGCGGCGAACCAGAGATTTTGCACACCCCGGAATTGGTTCACGGCCTGGGCAATTTTGTCCAAAACGCCGTGGATTTCGCCACGTCCAAAGTCACTATCCGCGCCGAGGTGGGCGAAACAAAAGTCCAGGTGCGGGTGTCCGACGACGGCCCGGGGTTCCGCAGCGACATATTGCGGACCCTTGGGGAGCCCTATATCTCCAGCCGCCCAGACAGCGGTGGCTTGGGCCTTGGGGTGTTCATTTCCATGACCTTGCTGGAGCGCACGGGCGCCAGCATTCAATTTTCTAATCCTGACAGCGGCGGTGCCCAGGTTGTTGTGACCTGGGATCGGTCGTCTTTGGATCCAACCTCGGAGCAAGTTTGATGCACGAACTCAGCACCACCATGACCAACGACCCAGCGATTGGGCCCGAAGAGGATCCTGACCGCACCATGCTGATCGTCGACGACGACGAGACATTCCGAACCCGTCTGGCCCAAGCCATGACAAAACGCGGGTTTGTCGTGGAAACCGCCGAAGGGGTGACCAAGGCGTTGGAAATTGTGACCAAATCAGCCCCCGCCTATGCCATCGTCGATTTACGCTTGGTGGATGGCTATGGCCTGGATGTGGTGCCGACCTTTCGCGAAGAACGCCCCGATATGCGCATCGTCATTCTGACTGGCTACGGAAACATCGCCAGCACCGTGGCGGCGGTGAAGGCCGGCGCCGTGGATTACCTGGGCAAACCGGCGGACGCTGACGAAATCCAGGCGGCTCTAATGGCCCAGCCTGGGTCCCATGCGGCCCCACCAGACAAGCCCATGTCCGCCGATCGGGTCCGTTGGGAACACATCAATCGGGTTTACGAATTGTGCGATCACAATGTGTCAGAAACAGCGCGACGTCTGAACATGCATCGCCGCACCTTGCAGCGGATCTTAGCCAAGCATTCGCCGCGGGAATAATTCGCCACCCTGCCAGCGGATTGCTGTCTGCTGGTTAGTGCCCTGGGCCGCCAAACCTGATAGTGATTCAGGGTATGGATGTGGATCAGTTCTTGCGGGCGGAATTTGACGCCCATGTTGCCGTGGCAAAGGCCACCCCCGACCAGGTTGCAGCGCCCATGGCCATTCTTATTGGTCTGTGCGTCACTGCAATTTCTGACGGCGGCAAGCTGATCTTTTTTGGCAATGGGGGCAGCGCCGCCGACGCCCAGCATTTGGCCGCTGAACTGGTGGTGCGTTATGCCAAAGACCGTGCCCCCGTGGCGGCCATGGCCCTGTCCACCGACACCTCTATTTTGACGGCGGCTGGGAATGATTACGGCTATGACCACGTGTTCGCGCGGCAAGTGCGGGCCCTTGGTAAACCCGGAGACGTCGCGTTGGGCATGTCCACATCGGGTAACAGCACCAATGTAGTGCGCGCCCTGGAAGCGGCAAAAGACTTAGGGATGACCGCGGCGGCTTTTTCTGGCGGCAGCGGTGGCAACCTGACTGATCTTGCTGATCCTCTGATTCTGGTGCCCAGCACCGAGACCGATCGGATTCAGGAAATGCACATCACCCTGGGGCACATATTTTGCGCGGCTGTGGAACGGCAGCTGGGCTTGGTATAGAAGCCGACCATGTCTGATCCGTCTGATCTTTCCGCCATTCTTAACGCCTTCACAGGGGTCCGCGTGCTTGTGGTGGGCGATGTGATGCTCGATCGCTTCGTCACCGGCGGGATCGAACGGATCTCCCCCGATGATTCCAACCCCGTGGTGCGTGTGGAACGGGAAGACGCCATGGCCGGCGGTGCCGCCAATGTGGCCTGTAACATTGCATCCCTGGGCGCGCGGGCGGATTTGATCGGGGTGGTGGGCGACGACGATGCGGCTAGCCGCCTGAAAGCAATGATGTTTGACGCTATCCGGGTAACCGCGCGGTTTGTCACGGAATCTGGCCGCGCCACGACCGAAAAGATCCGGGTGTTTGGCGATGGCCGCCAAATTGTTCGCACCGATCGAGAATCCAGAACGCCGCTGGCGGAAACAACAGTGCGGGCAACCATGTCTGGGCTGAAATCTGTGGTCGGCGACGCCGATGCGGTGATGGTGTCGGACTACGCCAAGGGCGTGGTGACTGCGGACTTGTGGGCCCAGGTGGTCGATTGGGCCAAGGCATCGGGCAAGCCAGTGATTGTCGATCCCAAAGGCGCTGATTTTTCGGCCTACCGCGGGGCGACGGTGTTGACCCCCAATGCCCGCGAATTGGCCATGGCCACCGGTGCCCCGGTAGCCACCGACACCGAGGTCGAAACGGCAGCCCTGGACGTCATGAAATCTGCCTCAATCGGCGCCATGGTGGTCACCCGTGGGCGTGACGGTTTGTCGATCATTTCCGGATCAAATGCTGCTGTGCATATCGGCACCTTGGCCCGTGACGCCGTCGACGTTTCAGGGGCCGGGGATACTGTGGCCGCCGCCTTGGCCTGTGCCCTGGCGTCCGGTGCTGAATTGGTGGATGCCGCACAGTTGGCGAATGCTGCCGCCGGTGTGGTGGTCAGCAAAGTCGGCACAGCAACCCCCCATGCCAGCGAAGTTCTGGCGGCGTTATCGGGCACAGATGTCAAAATCACGACTCTGATCCCGGCGTTGGAGCGCATCCAACATTGGCGGGACCAGGGGCAATCCGTGGCGTTCACCAACGGATGTTTCGATTTGGTCCATCCCGGCCATGTGTCGTTGTTGAACCAGGCGCGCGCCGCCGCCGACCGGCTGGTGGTGGGGCTGAACACCGACGCCTCGGTGCGCGGCTTAAAGGGTGAAGGCCGCCCCATTCAAAATGAAACTGCCCGGGCTGCGGTCTTGGCGTCCATGGGTGCCGTGGACATGGTGATCCCGTTTGCCGAAGAAACCCCCATGGGCTTGATCGAATCCATCCGTCCCGACGTGCTCGTCAAAGGTGCCGATTACACGGTGGATCAGGTAGTGGGCGGTGCCTTCGTGGAATCCTATGGGGGGCGCATTGTCTTGGCCGAACTGGCCCCGGGCGAAAGCTCCACCGGATTGGTATCGCGCATCGGCGACCTGAACCGTCAGGCTGGGGAATGATCGTCGTCACCGGCGGTGCCGGTTTCATCGGGTCGAACCTTGTGGCGGCGTTGGAAGAACGCGGCGAAACCGAAATTTTGGTGTGCGACCGATTGGGCAGCGATGATCGTTGGCGCAATCTTGCCAGGCGCGAACTGGCCCATCTGATCAAACCCGAACAATTGTTCGATGTGCTGGACGATAACGCCGACGCGGTCGACATGATTTTTCACATGGGGGCAATCTCCGACACCACCGCCACCGATGCTGAATGGGTCATGGAAAACAATTTCGGGTTTTCCTTGGCGTTGTGGGAATGGTCCGCTGCCAACAATACCCGGCTTGTCTATGCGTCATCGGCGGCGACATATGGGGACGGCGACAATGGCTATGACGATGATGCCAGCATCGACGCCTTGGCAAAGTTGCGCCCCCTTAATCCCTATGCATGGTCGAAACATTTAATGGATCGCCGGGTGGCGCGGTTGTTGGAAAGCGGCGGCATCGCCCCGGCCCAGTCGGTGGGTCTGAAATTTTTTAACGTGTACGGCCCGAACGAATATCACAAGGGCGGCCAATCCAGCGTCGTCCACCATGCCTGGTCGCAAATTACCGATGGCGGATCGGTGCGGCTGTTCCGGTCCCATCGGGACGGCATCGATGATGGCCACCAGGCCAGGGATTTCGTCCATGTGGATGATTGCGTGGCGGTCATGTTGTGGCTGATGGACAACCCATCGGTTTCTGGGTTGTTCAATGTGGGCACCGGCAAAGCGCGCACGTTCTTGGACCTAGCAAACGCGGTTTTTTCCGCAATGGGCGTCGAGCCCAACATCGAATTTATCGACACCCCCGCCGCCATTCGCGATCGCTATCAGTACTTCACCGAAGCCCCCCTGGAGCGCTTGCGGGCTGCGGGGTTCGATGGCGAATTTCTTGGCCTGGAAGACGGCGTCGGCCGCTATGTGGGGGAATTTCTTATGCGCCAAGATCCCTATCGCTGATCGGCGGGTCTCTCAGTTCAGTCAACCGGGACGCGGCTTTGCGGGCAAACCGCACGGTCAGGGTTTTGCGCCGTGCCGGGTTCATGGGGCGACCCAACGCCGGGCGAACGATGGTGCCACCAAACCGGTCGACGATCATCAATCCGTGGTCGTTGGGCAAAATTTCGGTGGGGAAATTTTCCGGGACCGCGAAATAAAAGGCATCGCAAAATTCCAAATATTCCGGCCATTTTTGGTCGGCACGAAAATCGGCAACACTGGTTTTGATTTCTAGAATGATAAATTTGCCACGTGCATCCAAGCCCGCAACATCCGCCCGACGATTATTTTTCAAAGAAAATTCCACAAGCGTTGCGTACCCCATATCCCCCAGCAGCCGACTGGCGCCGCGGGCCAACATGCGGGCATCGTCTGGGGCGTTGGGGTTTTTAGGCAAAGGGCTTTCAATCATCACATTCACACAATAGGCGCGTATGGCTCTGACAGCTCTAATCTTTGACGTGGACGGCACTTTGGCGGAAACCGAAGAAGTGCACCGCCAGGCGTTCAATGAGATTTTCGAAGAACAGGGATTCGATTGGCATTGGTCCTGGGAAAAATATTCGGAACTTTTAAAAGTCACCGGTGGGGTGGAGCGCATCACGCATTATTTGCGTACCGACCATGGGGGGTTATTCAGTGATGAATGGATCGCCACCAAGGTGCCGGAAATGCACCGGGCCAAAACCGCGCGGTACGGGGATTTGCTGGCGGCCGGTGGTGTGACCTTGCGGCCGGGAATCGAACGCCTGTGCATCCAGGCCCGCGACCAAGGTTTGACCCTGGCCATCGCCACCACAACAAGCACCGCAAATGTGGCGGCGTTGATCGACCATTCCCCCGATACCGTGGCCATGGATTGGTTCGCCGTTGTGGGTGCGGGGAACATCGTGGATCACAAAAAACCTGCACCAGATATTTATCAATGGACCGTTGACCAGTTGGGGATCCCGGCCCGGGACTGCGTGGCCTTGGAAGATTCGTACAATGGTGTTGCCTCCGCCACGGCGGCCGGGGTGCCGACAATTGTGACCTATTCCAGCTACACCAACGGTCAAGATTTCACCGGTGCCCTGGCGGTTGCCGATAGCTTTGGCGACCCGGGAATCCCGGCTGAATTTCTGACCGGCGATCATGGGCAAAAGGATCTGATCGATCTGGATCTTATTCGCCTTTGGCACCGGGATTGGGCTGCGAATTCGCTTCCCGCCGGGTCGGCCTCCGCGTAGTGTCCGCCGGGGCCATTTCTGGCGGACAATAAGCGGAGACTTAATTAAATGCGCAAAACACTGATCGCGGCAAACGCACTGTTCGCGGTAATCGTGGCCGGGGCGATCGCCATACCAGGGGCCGCGTTGGCCGGGCCGACCACTTATGACCTCAGCATTTTTCTTGGGGCGCCGGATCCATTTGCCGCGGCGTTTTATGGGGCGACCCCGGGAACGATACTGGCGGCGCCACCGGTTGCTCCGGCGCCGTTCGCGCGGGCGCCAATTGCCCCCGGTCCAGTCACACCCAGACCTGTGGCCCCGGTGGCAGCGATCGCGGCGGCGGCCCCTGCGGTGGTGCCAATCAAATCGCCTGTGGTCACGGTTCCCGAAACGCAATCCACGGTGCGGCGGGTCGCCGGCCTGGCCCTGGATCGCGCGTATTTGGTGGGAAATGTCGGATTTGTTTCCGCCAGCGATGCCACTAATTCCGGGACCGGGGTCAACAACAAATGGATCTTTGACTCTGGGCTTATGGTCCAGGCCGCCTATGGCTATCGTTGGCAGGAACGGGCCACCACGGAAGTCGAAGTTGCCTGGCGGTCAGTGGGGGCAAAAACCGTCACAGAATCCGGTGGGGCGGCGATCAAGGCGACCGGCGATGTTTCGGTGATGTCGGTGCTGGCCAACGTGACCTATGAATTTCCCAATGGATACCAGGTGACCCCCTATGCCCTGGGCGGATTGGGATTTGCCCGGTATACGGCGGCGAGCGTTACCGCCCCTGGGTCATCAACCGTGAAATCCAACGATTGGGTCATTGGCTATCAATTTGGTGCAGGTTTGATCTACCCCTTGGGTGATCGGTGGGCGCTGGATGTTTCCTATCGTTACTTCGCCACCACCCAGCCGGAATTGAAAAATGCCGCCGGACTGGCATTCAAGACCGATGTTGCTAATCATAACCTGCTGATGGGCGCGCGCTACAAGCTCTGAGCCTTGTCACAGCAACCAACGCGGCTTAAACACCCGTTAACCCGAATAATTCACACTGCTTCCCTGGGCTTTGACGCCCGTGGGGGGCAAAAATAATGAACCAGTCAACTGGTTTGCGGCGCAGGACTGCGCAATTCGTTGGGGGGTTAATTGCCGCCGCGGTGTGGATGACACCCCAGTGGGCTGCTGCCGAAACGTTGACGATCAGCGGTACGGGCGGCGACCTGGGGGCCATGCAAATGGTGGGCGATGCCTTTCAGGCCCTTCACCCGGATATCGAAGTCCAAGTATTGCCCAGCCTTGGCAGCGTCGGCGGGATCCGCGCGGTTGTCGCGGGGGCGATCAATTTCTCGATCAGCGGTCGGGTGCCGACTGACGAAGAATTGGCAAACGGATTATCCACCGTCGCCTATGCCACCACGGCCCTGGCCTTTGTTGCCGCCCTCGATGGGGACCACGACAGTCTGACCACTGAGGATTTGATCGACATTTATTCCGGGACAATGCTGACCTGGCAGGACGGGGAAGCTATCCGACTGGTTCTGCGGCCCGAAACCGATACCGATACAATTTTGATTAAGAATAAGATTCCAGAACTTGCCGAGTCTTTGGCGGCGGCGGCGGCGCGGCGCGGGGTGCAGATCGAAACTTCGGACCAGCATGCGGCGGACCGTTTGGAGCACATGCCCGAAGGCTTAGGGTTTGTCAGCTTGTCGCTGGTTATTTCGGAAAACAGGGCATTGAAGGTGTTGGAATTGGATGGTGTTTTGCCGTCCACGGAAACCATCGAAAACGGCACGTATCCGTTGGTGAAAACCTTCCATTTTGTTTCCCGCCAGGACCGGTCGCCGGCCGAGCAATCGTTCCTGGATTTTCTACATAGCCCAGTGGTGCTGGAAATATTGGCCAATACCGGCCATGGGCTGGTGGGGCACGGCGCGTAATTCAATGGAAGATATTAGCTACACACGCCTGCGCAAAAGCCTGACCATCGCCACGGTGGTTTTGTCCGCGGCGATTTTTTTGTTTGTGCCAGGATTTTACGTCATCACGGCGTACCAGTATGAAGCGGAACGCATTCAGCTGGCGGCGCACCAATTGGCCGAAGACATTACCATTGAAGTCTACCAACAGCCCGATTTGTGGCAGTTTTTGGAACACCGTTTCGTGGGGTTGTTGGAACAAGAATCCAAAGACATCGTTCGCCCGACCCATCACCAAATTTTGGCACTGGATGACATGATCGTGGCGGACCACGGCCCAGAAATTGGGGCCATGGCGTTGGTGCGCACCGGTGAAATCGGTGACGAAGCCAGGCCGGTAGGGCAGGTGGTTGTGACCCAAAGCATGATCCATGTGTGGATGCGTACCGGCTTTGCTGGGCTTGTGGGTCTGATCCTTTCGCTGATTACCTTTTTCACAATTCGGTTTGTGACATCTAGCGAATTGAAAGGCCAAGAGGCCGCTGCCGCCGCCATTCTGGACGCCAAGCGCGAGGCCGAGTTCGCGGATCGGGCGAAGTCAGAATTTTTGGCCAACATGAGCCATGAATTGCGCACGCCGTTGAACGCGATTATCGGGTTTTCGCAGATGATCCGCGACCAGTCTCTTGGGCCCAATGCCATGGGTACATATTTGGAATACGCCGGGGATATCCATGGCAGCGGCGAACATTTGCTCAGCATCATCAACGACATTTTGGATTTATCCAAAATCGAAGCGGGTGAAATCGATTTGAACGAGCAAGAGCTGGATGTGGACCAGGTGGTCCGTGTTGCCTTACGGCTTATCAAAACCCGCGCTCATGATCGCGGCCTTGATGTGCGATCAACCATCCAGGCAGGTGGCGCCAAATTGCGGGCCGACGAACGGCTAACCAAACAGATGTTGCTGAATTTGTTGTCGAATGCGGTGAAGTTCACCGAGTCCGGCGGCAGCGTCGAGGTAATCGTCAGCCGCACAGACAAAGGTGGAATTCAGTTCGCCGTCACCGACACCGGCGTTGGCATCGCCCAAAACGATATTGTCCGGGCGTTGGCCACCTTTGGCCAAGTCCAACATTCCACCGACCACGGCATCGAAGGCACCGGCTTAGGGCTGCCATTGGTTGCGTCGTTGGCGGACTTGCATGGCGGCGGCCTGGATTTGATCAGCACGGTTGGCACCGGCACCACCGCGACGATTTGGTTCCCCATGGAAAGGGTAATCGAAACTGCCTAGGCGGTCGTAAAATTCCTAGCCAAAGGCAAGGACGGCGGTGGTGATCACGATGATCCCCGACGCCAATAAACCCATACCCAGTTTTTTGGAATTCGCGGCTGCTTTGGCCGCCTGTTCCCCGCCTTCGCGCATCTTTCTTAGATTGACCATTTGCAGGGAAACGCCAATCGTCAACAACACCACGAATCCAATTTTGATTTGGAACCAAACGCCGCCTACGGACGCCATGTCATAGGCAAAGGTCATCCACAGGCCGCTGGCCCACAGCAAGGTCAATGCCCCCATACCCAATCGGGTGCTGGCCACTCCGGCATATTTCATCACGATGGGGGCGTCCTGGGGGCCCTGCTTTTCCACCACGATCCCCAGCACCGCCATAAAGAATGAAATGCCAATCCCGGCGGCGATCGACACAAAATGGATCGTCAAAAGCGTGGTGTGCATGGCTGTCCCCCTTAACCCAACAACGTTGATGCTTTGGCCGTTCGATAAGGGGGACAGTAGCCGATCCTGGTGCCTTGGGCACCGATCAATCAGAGGGTCAGCGCTTAATCGAACGTGGGGCCAAACAACGCCCGCCCGACTTCCAGGCCTTCTGCCATGGTGAAGTTGTGGCCCTTAACGTCCGGGTGGTTTTCGCCACGCCAGTTGTCCAAGCATTCCTGGCGGTCGAAAAATGTAATCGTGGTGCACAGATTTTCTTCGGAATTGCCGTTCGCCGGGGCCATACCCGACCACACCAGGGCACCACCCGGGGCGACGCTGTCCAACCGGGTGCCGTTGTCCGTGGTGGCGATGTGAATGGGGGCTTCGCAGTGCTTGCATTGGGTGTCGATGACAACATCGGTATCGAACATGGCACCGGTGCCCAGGGCGTCCACCGCGCACATGGCGTGCAGATCGTGGCCGCCCAAATGGACGGTGTGGGCGGTTTGGTGCGTGGTAAAGGGATAGGCACCGGTGATGGTGCCGTCGTCCACGCGCACCAAATCCCGGTGTGACAGCTCGGCCAGGGTTTCGGCAGCTTTCTCAGGTGCCAGGCCCAAATCTTTGGCCACTTGATCGGCGGACGGCGGCTGGCCGGTTTTGCCGAAATGAGCCAACACCGCTTGGCGGGTCTTGTCCAACTGGGTGGTAAACGTCGGCCCCATGGCGGTTTCGGCGCCAAATGCGGTCATGATGGCGTCCAGGGCCGCGCCCGTTTCAGCCGTAGTGATGGCGGAACGATCGGGAATGCGCGTGGGCGGGGTGTCTGTCAGGTCGTCTGTTGCAATAGTCATTTCGGGCTCCGTCCTTTTGGGTTCGTTGATCCAATATTCGGAACCCTAAAAGCTGTAGTGACTACAGCTACAAGTAACGCCTGCGTGAGGGCTGGAGGGGGGCGAAGTGATCTCCGGATCGGTCGTGGTCTGAAAACATAGACGGTGCCTACTTTTTCTTTGGGCGGCTGCCTTCGGGAGTTTCCGCCACAATTTCTTTTTTTTCCCGGGATTTAGTCACGGGAGCTGCTGGAAAATTGACCACCCCTGTGCTTGAAACGATGGCTTGTCGGCATGATTTTGCGAATCCTTTATCCTTTTTCTCGGAAAGATACTTTGCTGCAGCGAAAAGATCCGTTGAACGAACCAGAGCGGTGCCGCTCCTCTTTGCTGCGGTTAGGCACTTGGCAGTGAAAAATTCCGCCCGTTCGTCAGGGGGAGTAAATCGGAACGCGTTTCCGAACAGAACTCCTTTTGCCGGTTCATCAATCTCCTCCCGGGAAAGATCTTCGTGCAGGTTCATCTCAAGCTGACGAAGCTTGTCGATGTTGATCGCCTTTTTATCTTTTCCCTCAGCCTCGCCCAACAGTCTCCCTTCCTGTGCTTCAAACACAACGTCGAACTCTGAATCATTTTCTTTGTATTTTTTTGCATCAAATCCCAATAACCCGAGAGCCTTGGTGATCGCGGTTTCCAGCGGAGGCCCTTTTTCGTAGATCAAGCCCTTCAAAACCGATTCCCCCACCAGCCTAGCCAGCAATTCGGATTTTTCGTTTTGAAATTTCTCGATCCTCGAATTGGTTTGAAGCAGCTTTTCGGTAATTCGTTTTTCTTCCGGAAGTTGGAATCTGTCATCGCCCTCCAGCCAAGTAGGTGGAGGGGTTTGAGCTGTTTCAATTCGACCGTTCTTGTCCACCCCAACGATCCCCGAGATAAACTTTTCGCCAAGTTCAACTGCTTCGGCGGTCCAAATTTCTTCTTCTTCCTCCTCTTCTCCTTCCCCTCTCGTGGTTATGAAATCTTCTCTGGAGAAATCAAGATACGGTAAAAGGTGCAGCGCCCCGCCCTCTTTCCACTTCACGCAGCCACCCACCGGCATTTTGCCGGTTCGGGGAAGAATTAAGGGTGAAACGTTCTCGCCGTCCAGGATCACGCGATATTCGCTTTCGATCCCACAGGCGGCCCAGTATGAGGCGAGGATATTTTCGCTTCCGACCAAGTGCATTGAACTTCCCTTTGCCTCTCGAAACGAGATTTTCGCGGGAACGATGTTTAGGTTGTTGGTGGGTTCAACCTCCCGCGTTGTTTGGCGGTTTTGCCCAGTTCCAGAGTATGTTTCTGTCCCGGTGGCGACGTAGACCTCTTGAAAGCCGTTCAGAAGGATGAAAATCGTTTTCCCCGCCCTGATCGCTTCAGAAATTTCTGTCCGCCAATGTACGATTCGTTCTTTCAACCTGAAAGACCGACTGTCGTCTAAAGTTGGTTTTCCCCTATATTCCCGGTAGTTATTGCCAAAAAAAGACCTGATATTTGGGTCAAAAATCGCAATATCAAAGTCGAGCAGGGAGGTGTTCGAGTTGAAGGACATATACATTTCGTTGTGCCCTGGGACCCAAAATCCAACGGTGGCTATTTTCTTTTTTGGCATGATTGATTGCTTTTTGGGAAAAATGGTGCGCCCGGCGAGAGTCGAACTCACGACCTCTGGCTTCGGAGGCCAGCGCTCTATCCAGCTGAGCTACGGGCGCACACTCCGGTAGGGCCGCACAATACCCTGAATTCAATTGGGATCAACATTCGCCGCCCGCAAGCGCCCTAAGCCGGTGCTCTATCCAGCTGAGGCTTATCGCGATCCGGCGGCGCACACTCCGGTAGGGCCGCACAATACCCTGAAATCAAATGGGATCAACATGGGCCGGAGGCCAGCGCTCTATCCAGCTGAGTCTCGACGGCTCTGCGGCGCACACTCCGACAGGGCCGCACCATACCCTGAAAACGCGCGTGAGCAAGGTGTGGCGGTGGTTAGTCTTTTGCCGACGTCAGGGCCAAAAATACTTCTTCCAGGTCGCTTTGCTCGGTGGTCAGGTCGGCGATGGTCCAGCCAGCCTGGCGCACCGCGTCCAACACTTGGCCCACGGCGGTTTGGCTGGGGGCGTATTGCACGGCCAGGGTCTGTGGTGACGTCAATTCCGCATCAAATTGCGCCAAGGATTCCGGGATGACCTGTTGGGGATCGGTCAACGTGATCGTCACCACCTTGCGATCCAACTTGGCTACCAATTGGGCGGTGGGCTCGTGGACGATGACTTCACCGTGGTTGATGATGGCCACGTGATCACACAGAGCCTCGGCTTCTTCCAAATAATGGGTGGTCAGCAACACCGTGACCCCACCGGCATTCAATTCGCGGATGTACGCCCACAATTGGTGGCGAAGCTCCACATCCACCCCTGCGGTTGGTTCGTCCAAGACCAAAATCGGCGGCTGATGGGCCAGGGCTTTGGCCAACAATAACCGCCGTCGCATCCCCCCGGACAGACGCCGGGCATACGCATCTGCTTGGTCGGTCAGGCGCACGGCAGCCAATAGTTCGGCGGTCCGCCGTTCCGATTTGGGCACCCCGTATAAACCAGCCTGAAATTCCATGGTCTCGGATGGGGTAAAAAATGGGTCCAAGTTTAATTCTTGGGGGACCACGCCAATGGCCGCCCGCGCCGCCCGGGTTTCAGAATCGATGTCGTGGCCCCACACGGCAACCGAGCCATCGGTCTTTTTCACCAATCCCGCAAGAATATTGATGAGGGTGGATTTTCCGGCCCCATTGGGGCCCAGCAGGCCAAAGAACGAGCCCACGGGAATGGTCAAATCCACAGATTTCAGGGCCTGGACTTCAGGCGTTTTCCCGGTGGCAGGATAGGTTTTGGTGACGCCCCGGGCCGATATGGCGGAAGTGATTGCCCCATTCGCGTTCGACGGGGAGCCATCCCCAAGGGTTGGTGGGTGTTCGTTCATGTCATGAAACTCTAGCGTTGATCATGGCCGTGCAACAGGTATCATTCGGCACTTCAATCAAATAACCCCGCCACAACAACGAACCAGGTGCCATGAAACCCGAACCGCCCGAAGTCATCGAAATCAGTGGAAAATCCGTGTCCTGCGACGGTGGCGGTGGAGCGTTAGGTCATCCAAAGGTGTTTTTGACCCTGGACGACGATGGCAACGTGGAATGCCCATACTGCGACCGCATGTTTGTGCAGGCCAAAACGGCCTGAAGGCACGAGCCCCCACGCCTTCATCAGACAGAGAAATTCTCCATGAAAATTTTGGCGATTAGCGTTGGGTCAGAGCGCACGATCAGCGATGAGTCCTCTGGGTCTGACGGGGCGATCAGATCAGCGATCTTCAAGAAGCCCGTTGATGGCAAAATCATGCTGCGACTGCGGGGCCTGGATGGCGATATGCAAACCGACGTGGAGGTTCACGGGGGGTTCGAGCGCGCTGTTCTTGTGTATTCCTGGGACAATTATTCCATTTGGCGTCAGGAACTTAGCCGTGACGATTTGGCCTATGGAGAATTCGGCGAAAATTTCACCGTCGAAGGCATGGTGGATGGGGACGTCCACATTGGCGATCTGTTCAATGTGGGTGGCGCAGTGGTGGAGATCACCCATGGGCGAATTCCCTGTCACAAATTGGCCATTCGGTTTGGCGATCCGGGTTTCCCAAAATTGTTCTTGAAAAGCCTACGCACCGGATTTTTCCTGCGGGTGTTGGAAGAAGGGTACGTTGGGGCCGGTGACACGTTTCGCCGTCTCGCCGTGGGTCCCGAACGGATCACGGTGAAAGAGGCGGTGGATTTGTTGCACGGCACCGCCGTTGACCCCGATAGATTGGCGGCACTGGCCGGAATTTCGGCTCTGGCTCTGTCGTGGCGAAAACGGGCGGAGAATAAATTGGCGCGCCCTTAAGAAAAATATCTCGGAGACACGCTCACTTCGCGACGGGCTATACTTACGCCATGGCTGCCAACAAAAAGAAATCCGACGCCGTTGGGCCCCTGTATTTGGTGGATGGCTCGGGCTTTATCTTCCGCGCCTATCACGCGCTGCCCCAGCTCACCCGCAAGCGCGACAAGATGCCGACAGGGGCCGTCACCGGCTTTTGCAACATGCTCAATCGCTTGCTCACCGAAATCGGCCCCGACGGCCATTTGGCGGTGGTGTTTGACGCCGGTCGCAAAACCTTTCGCAACGACATTTATCCCGATTACAAAGCCCACCGACCCCCGCCGCCCGATGACCTGATTCCCCAGTTCGCAATGATCCGCGAGGCCACAAAGGCGTTCAACGTGGCGACGGTGGACCGGGTTGGTTTCGAAGCCGACGACCTGATCGCGTCCTATGCCAGGGCCGGTCGCGACGCCGGGTTCACGGTGATCATCGTGTCATCCGACAAAGATTTGATGCAGCTGATTGAGCCTGGAATTTCCATGCTCGACCCCCTAAAAAACCGCTCGATCGGCGAAACAGAAGTGCGCGAGAAATTCGGTGTCGATCCGGAAAAAATGATTGATTTACAAGCCCTTGCTGGGGATTCCACCGACAACGTGCCGGGGGTTCCGGGGATTGGCGTGAAGACCGCTGCCGAGCTGTTGGGGATTTACGGGAATCTGGAGCAACTGTTGCAGCGGGCCGAAGAAATCAAACAGCCAAAACGCCGTCAGAATTTGATCGACCACGCCGGTATGGCGCGGATTAGCCGGGACCTGGTGACCTTGCGCCAGGATTTGCCTTTGGACGACGGGTTTGATGCCTTGGAAATTCAGGCCCCCGACCCGGAAGTCCTGTTCCCGTTCTTGGAAGACTTGGAATTTTCCAGCCTGCTGAATCGCCTGCGTAATGGTGGTACCGGGGCGGGGACCGCCTCGCCGCGGCCGGTGCCCCCGGCGGCATCGGCGCCCGCATCTGCGGCAACGGCGAAAAAATCCGATGGCGAAGTGCAGCCTGTGGCCATCGTTCAAGACGAAGCCGACTTGGCCCAACGCGTATCCGAAGCCCACTTGGCCGGGGCGGTGGCGATCCATGTGGAAGGATCAAGCCCCGATCATATGCAGGCCGATTTGGTCGGCTTGGCGTTCTCCTATGCCTCTGGCCAATCGTGGTACGTGCCCCTGGCCCATGGGGCGGGGCAGCAACAAGAAACCTTGGATATTGACGCCGCCAAACCAAACGAGGCGCCGAAACAGATTCCCATGGAGGCAGCGATGGGGCTGATTGCGCCGCTGTTGGAAGATCCCGGGGTCTTGAAAATTGGTCATGACATCAAGGGCCCGGTGAAATTGTTGGCGCGTCTGGGTGTCACCATGGCTCCGGTGGAAGACACCATGTTGTTGTCATTCACCTTGGGTGGCGGCCGCGATGGTCACGGCCAGGCTGATATCGCCGGGCGGCTGTTGAATGCGACGCCGGTGGTGCGAAAAGATTTATTGGGCGCCGGCAAAAAAGCGATCTCGTTCGCCATGGCCCTCTTGGCCGACGGCGCAAAATTGGCGGGGGAGGTTGCCGATTTCACATTCCGCGCGCACAAGATATTGCGGGCCGAATTGGTGGCGGAGTCCATGGTCGGGGGGTTCGAGACCATCGAGCGACCGTTGATCCCAGTGCTGGCATCCATGGAACGCAACGGCATCAAAGTTGACCAAAAAGCCTTAGGCAGCTTGTCGAAAGATTTCGAAAAACGCATGGGCAAATTGGAAGCCGCCATCCACAAATTGGCCGGGCGCGACTTCAATGTCGGATCACCAAAACAGCTGGGCGAGGTTTTGTTCGACGAAATGGAATTGCCCGGGGGCAAGCGGGCAAAAACCGGCGCATGGAAAACGGGGGCCGAGGTTCTGGAAGCCCTGGCCGACGATGGCCACGATCTGCCGGAAAAAGTTCTGGTCTGGCGGCAACTGGCCAAATTGAAAAATACCTATGCCGATACCCTGGGGGAACAGATCAATCCCGCCACCGGCCGGGTCCACACCACCTATCAGATGGCCGGGGCGGCCACCGGGCGCTTGGCATCGGTTGAACCCAATTTGCAAAACATTCCGGTGCGGTCGGAAGAAGGCCGCAAAATTCGCCAAGCCTTTGCTGCGGAAAAGGGATCGCAATTGGTGTCGGCGGATTACTCGCAAATTGAATTGCGTTTGCTTGCCCACATGGCCGGGATCGATGCCCTGAAAGAGGCATTTGCCTCCGGGGTGGATATTCACGCCCTGACCGCGTCCCAGGTTTTCGGTGTGCCGGTCAAAGGCATGGACCCAGGCGTCCGCCGCCAAGCCAAGGCCATCAATTTCGGCATTATTTATGGCATCTCGGCGTTTGGCCTGGGCCGCCAATTGGGCATCGGTCGCAAGGACGCGGCGGAATACATCGCGGCGTATTTCGAACGGTATCCCGGAATCAAGGATTATATGGAAGACGCCAAAACCTATGCCCGGGACCACGGCTATGTGACCACCTTGTTCGGACGGCGCGTTTACATCGCCGGGATATTGGACAGCAACCACAGCCACCGGGCTTTTTCCGAACGGGCCGCCATCAACGCGCCGTTGCAGGGCACAGCCGCCGACATCATCAAGCGCGCCATGGTGGCCATGGACCGGGAACTGGGGCGGTCAAAGCTGAAGGCGAAAATGCTGCTGTCGGTGCACGACGAATTGTTGTTCGAAGTGCCCGACAAGCATGTCGATGCCCTGTCCGCCTTAGCCAAAAAAGTCATGGAAGGTGTCGCCCAATTAGATGTGCCGCTAACCGTGGAAACCGGCGTCGGCAAAAACTGGGACGACGCGCATTAGAAGATTCGCGCTAGCGCGAATCTTCTAACTTTTTCTGTGCCGATCAGATTTACGTGGCGTGAAGCCACACCACGATCTGCTCGCGCGACAATTTCCTAGAGTCAGCTGTGTATGGTTCGGCCGTCAGTCGTGTGAATCTGATCGCCAGAGAAAACTGCACTTTTTTCTGACGTTCAGATTCACGCCGCCTGCGGCGACGATCTGCACTTATCTTTCGATTCTGACAACGACCCGGCGATTGGCGGCCATGTTTTCGGGGATCGGAACGCCGTTGATGTCGCGGTTGTCTTCTTTGGGCCGGGTGTCGCCGTAACCGATCACCGAGATGCGTTCTGGGTCAACGCCACGGCTGATCAAAAACCGCGCCACGGCGGCGGCACGGGCGGCGGACAGTTCCCAATTCGACGGGAATTTGGCGGTGCTAATGGGGTCGTCGTCGGTATGGCCTTCTACGTCCACCTTGTAGGTTTGGATGCCCAACAGAATTAGATTTTGCGCGACCCGGTCCAACGTCGGCTCACCAGCGGGCAAGATGTCGGCGGTGCCCGGGGCGAACATATCCCCGGATTTAAATTCGAATGTGCTGGCGCGCCGGGTGGCGGTGGTTTCCACCTTGCCTTCGCCGTCTTCTCCCGCTGCTTCGTTCATTTGTTCGACCATGGCCATGAACGGCGTGGGCGGCGCCGCAGTCGCCCCGACAATCGTGCTCATGATGGCACCGGCGGCGACGGAATTTTCCATGGCGTCCAGCAATTCCGGGCTGGTAGGTTTGATGATCGAAAACATCATGACGAAAAAGGCCATCAGAATGGTGATGGCGTCGGCATAGGTGACCAGCCAGTCTTCAGAGGGCGGTTCTGATTTTTCTTCTGGGGGGCCGTCCGCCATTACTCGTCCTTTTTGCTGCCCTTCTTGTCGATGTTGTAATGGATTGACGGGTCAAGATAGCTGTTCATTTTGTCCTGAATGAAACGTGGGCTTTTTTGCTCGGCCAACATGGCAAAGCCCTCGGTAATCAGAAAATTGCGGAATCGCATGATGCCTTCTTTTTGGCTGATCTTGCTGGCCGCAGGAATGAATACAAGTCGGGCCACCAACACCCCGTACAGGGTGGTCAGCATGGCCACGGCCAGACCGTCGCCGACGCCGTCGGGATTGGCGGTCAGGGATTGCAGCATGACGATCAAGCCCACCAGGGTGCCGATCATGCCAAAGGCAGGCGCTGCGGCCGCCATGTTTTGCAAAATATCGGCCTGGACCATGGCCCGGGAATAGGCACCGTTCGATGCTGCCCCCAACATGCCGCGGACTTCGTCGCCGGAATACCCGGTGATCACCAATTCGATGCCATAGGTGAGAAAATGATCCTGGTTTTTGGTCCCTTTAATTTCTTTTTCCAGGGCCAGCAGACCGGATTTTTTGACCAGGTATCCCCAGCGGATGATCTTGCCGGTCTCCACCGTCAGCAGCTTGCGGTCGGCTTTGCCCTTGATGAAGAGCCCGCCGATGTCCTTCAGAGCCAACACCACGTATCGGCCCTGGTAGCCGATAAAGGTCGCGGCAAAGGTGCCGCCAACCACCATGACGATGCTGGAGCCGGACACGAAGCTCATGTAATTGTCGGTCGACGTCATAATGGCGCCGACGAACAATCCAATGCCGCCCAAAAAACCCAGTAATGTCGGGATTGACATGGCCGACCTTAGTTAGGGGATCCCAATGCGCCCGGAGTATAGCCAATTACCCCGGGGCTAGGAATCCCCACTTAGACTAAGCGGTCATGTTTTTATGCGGCGTTCGAATTCGGTGCCGCCGCGATGATCTCCGGCGTCACGTGCTCTTCGAATTGCTTGAAGTTCTCCACAAACATGTCGACCAAACGCGCAGCAGTGGCGTCATATGCGTCCTTGTCGGGCCATGTTTCCCGTGGCGTCAGGATTTCCGTTGGCACGCCCTCGCAGGATTCCGGCACGGTAAGGCCCAGAGCCGAGTCGATGAACGTGGGTGTGGAGGCCAAATCGCCGTCCAGGGCCGCGCCCAACAAGGCCCGGGTGTGCTTGATCGGCATGCGGTGGCCGGTGCCATACGGGCCACCGGTCCAGCCAGTGTTAACCAGCCAGCATGTGCAATTGTGGTCGTCCAGCAATTTGCCCAGGAGATTGGCGTAAACCGACGGGTGACGAGGCATAAACGGTGCACCGAAGCATGTGGAAAAAGTTGCTTCGGGCTCTGTTACGCCGCGCTCGGTGCCCGCCACGCGGGCGGTGTACCCCGACAAAAAGTGGTACATGGCCTGGGCCGACGTCAGTTTGGCGATCGGAGGCAGAACGCCAAAGGCATCAGCGGTCAGCATCACCACGTTTTTCGGTTGCCCCGCAACGCCGGTTTTTGAGGCGTTGGGGATCGATGCCAAGGGATACGATGCCCGGGTGTTTTCGGTCTTGGTTTCGTCGTCCAGGTCCAGAACCAAGGAGTTTTCGTCATACACCACGTTTTCCAAGATTGTGCCGAACATGGATGTGGTGGCAAAGATTTCCGGTTCTGCTTCGGCCGACAGCTTGATGACTTTGGCGTAACAGCCGCCTTCGAAGTTGAAGACCCCGTCGTCTGACCAGCCGTGTTCGTCATCGCCAATCAAAGTGCGGTTCGGATCGGCAGACAATGTGGTTTTGCCGGTACCAGACAGGCCGAAAAAGATAGCGCTGTTGCCGTCTGCGCCCACATTGATGGACGAATGCATGGGCATAACCCCACGGTCGGGCAGGATGTAATTCATCACGCTAAACACCGACTTTTTGATCTCGCCGGCGTACTGGGTGCCACCGATCAGCACTTCACGGGCACCGTAATTGACCAAAATGAAGGTCGTGGAATTGGTGCCGTCCACGGCCGGGTCGGCTTCGTAATCCGGTGCGTGAATGACGGTGAAATCAGGCTTGAAATCGCCCAATTCGCTGGGATCGGCTTCGATGAACATGTTGCCGGCGAACAGATTGTGCCAAGCGTGTTCGTTAATGACCCGAACCGCCAGGCGGTTGGACTTTTGCGCCCCAGACCAGCAATCCTTGACGAACAATTCGCGTTCATTCAGGTGGGCGATGACCTTTTCGCGCAGGGCTTTGTAAGCGGATTCTTCGATGGGCTTGTTGACCTTGCCCCACCACATGTTGGCGTCCGATGACGGCTCTTTAACAACGAATTTGTCCTTAGGGGACCGGCCTGTGTGATGGCCTGTGTCGGTCAACAGTGCACCACCAAGGCCCAAAACGCCTTCGCCGCGTTCGATGGCCTCTTGATACAGGCCAGGCACGGAATAATTCCAATGCACGTCCTTTGTGGGGTTCAACCCATGGTCCGACAGTCCGTTTGAACTTATGTGCGCTCCGATATCACTCACCTAGAAGTCTCCCAAATCAATTTCAAAAATGCCCAAAATCATCCATCGCCGCTTAGTCCGGCGAGAAATCCGCTTAAATTCAACCGTTATCCCCGTGTGCGCATCTGGCTTAAAGCCTCGCGCGCGGCGTTGTGCGTAAAAACGGGGCTGGGGAAGCCGATTCTTGCCACGTCTCCTTCGCGGCGTAAATCACATCCCTCTGGGTCACAACCTGTCACTCTCCAACCATCCCCGTCAAGTCCCAGGTTTTCAGCTAAAAACCGCACAATTTTTGGGTGATTATCATTTAGGTCGACCAGGAAATTCGCCTCTGAATTCCCGGTGAAACCCGTTAAGTCCCCGGAAAACAACAGATTTGTGCGGTCAATCCAATCAATGCGGCCAAACCCCGCAACCAGGTGGGCTCGGGTAACTTCGACCCGAAAAAACGCGAAATCGGCAAACCCGGCATATCCCTCGGCCGACGGGTGGCGGGCAAGATAGCGGGCGGCCGTTTCCGGGCTGTCATCGCGCACTGCCCGGCCCAAAACCGATACCCGTTCGCCACTCAATCGGTCCGATCCTTGTCCGGTGCCGTCGTACAGCAATGAAATCCGATCGTCGGCGGCGATATTCTTGGTGTGCTCGGCCAGCTGGGAAATCAGCAACAATGGGGTGGCGTCAACGTCGCAGGCCACCAACACCAACGAGGCATAGGGCCAGGCGCTTTCATCACCGTCGCCCACCAATGCCGACGCCAAGGTGGCGGTGTCCAGGGCGCGAATCAGTGATCGGGCCGCGTCGCCGGGGGCATCATCCTTGTGGTCGTTCATGCGTGCCTCCCTACTTGCTTGCCTCAAGTGGTCCCATTTATGCCCCGGAATGGCCGTATTCGCCTGCAACAGTTGATTTTCGGCCTGAAACAAGCGCCGGACACCCATGGTGTATACTTCAAATTGGTGCAGGAGGTTCCCTTGTACGAAGGGTTTGATGTGGCGGCCACGATTGCTCTGGTAGACGACGACCGAAATATCCTGACATCCGTGTCCATGGCCTTGGAGGCCGAGGGGTTCACGGTGCAATCCTATGTGGACGGGGCCGAAGCTTTGAAAGGCCTGTCCCAAGCCCCAGCGGATTTGGTGGTGCTGGACATAAAAATGCCGCGCCTGGATGGCATGGAATTGCTGTCCCGATTACGCCGAACGTCCGATGTTCCTGCCATTTTTTTGACGTCCAAGGACGAC
This sequence comes from Alphaproteobacteria bacterium, assembly GCA_018658465.1. Taxonomy (GTDB): domain Bacteria; phylum Pseudomonadota; class Alphaproteobacteria; order UBA2966; family CAIVPW01; genus JABHVE01. Next base: position 2,364 of record JABHVE010000086.1, on the reverse strand, counting down.
GACGTGGACGAAGCCTTAGGGCTCAAAATGGGTGCAGACGATTATGTGCGCAAACCGTTTTCCCAACGTTTGCTCATTGAACGCATCCGCGCGGTGCTGCGCCGCTCCGGAGGCGACGCCGACGGATCGGGGCAGAAACCCATGATTCGCGGCGGCTTGGTGTTGGACCCGGGCCGCCACCAATGCACCTGGACCGGCAAAGAGGTGGCCCTGACGGTGACAGAGTTCTTGATTTTGAAGGCCTTGGCCGCCCGTCCCGGCCTTGTAAAGAGCCGCGACCAATTGATGGATGTGGCTTACGATGACAACGTTTATGTGGATGACCGCACCATCGACAGCCATATCAAACGATTGCGCAAGAAATTCCGCGACGTGGACGGGGATTTTGCCAGCATCGAAACCCTGTATGGGGTGGGGTACCGGTACAACGAAACCGGATAAATCACTGGCGGGTCTACTGGAGTGGGATCAGGCATCTGATGGTCAGTGAAACCCACCACGACCCACTGATGGCCCCCGCCCGCGCGGCCCAGGCGGCCCCCGGCGTGCGGCCCCGGCCCCGGCCCCGGCCAAAACGGCTGTTGTCGCCGCTGACCATTCGCATTTTGCTTTTGAACATTCCCGCACTGGGCATTTTGCTGGGCGGGGCTTTGTTCTTGGGCAATTATCGCGACGGTCTGGTGGAAGCCAAAATCGAAGGTCTGATAACCGAAGGGGCGATCATCGCCGGTGCCTTGGGCCAATCCGCGGCGCCGCCGGTCGCTGGCCCCTTTGATCAGGAAATCGCCAGGGCATTGGTTTTGCGCTTGGCAGTCACATCGGACAACCGCGCCCGTTTATTTGATGTGACCGGGCGGTTGATTGCCGACAGTCGCCAATTGGGCCCGGCGGCGTTGGAAGTCGAAGCGCGGGATTTGGCACCCCCAGGGGCGGACGAAGGCCTGGGTCCGCGCATTTCCCGGGCGTTCGATTGGCTGTTGCGGTGGTCTTTGAACGAGCCGCGCTTGCCTCCCTACAAAGAATCCGGAGCCCAAACCGCGTTGGATTATGGCGAGGTCATGGTGGCCCTGACTGGCGAGGTTGGCACCGGACTGCGCCAAATGTCCGATGGGGAAATGATCGTCACCGTGGCGTTGCCCGTTCAGCGGTTCAAATTGGTGTTGGGGGCATTGATGTTGTCCGCCGGTGCGGCCGATATCGAAGTCCGCGTGCGCGAAGTCCGCATCGCCATTCTTCAAGTGTTCGGCCTGGCGTTCTTGGTTACAGTCCTGCTTTCCATTTACTTGTCCGGGACCATCGCCCGACCAGTCAGAAAATTGGCGGTGGCTGCCCAAGCCGCGGGATCACGCAAATCCGGGCGCAACATCATTCCCGACTTCACCGGTCGCCATGACGAAATTGGCGATTTGTCCGGGGCGTTGCGCGATATGACCGACGCCTTGTATGACCGCCTCGATGCCATCGAAGCCTTCGCCGCCGACGTGGCCCACGAAATCAAAAACCCCCTGTCCAGCATTCGCAGCGCCGTGGAAGGCATTGAAAATGCGGCCGGGCCCGATCAAGAGGCCAAGTTGATCGCCATTATCGTCGATGACGTGCGTCGATTGGATCGTTTGATCAGCGACATTTCTGACGCCTCGCGATTGGGGGCGGAATTGGCCCGGGCCGAATCCACCCGGGTGGATTTGGTGGCATTGCTGGAAACCTTGGTGGATATACATCGCACAACTTCCGAAAAACATTTGCGGTTTGAGTTCGCAGCGGCGGAACGTTTTTCCATCCCAGGCATCGAAGATCGCATTGGCCAGGTCATGCGGAATTTGATCGCCAACGCCATTTCGTTCAGCCCCGAAAATGGCCGGATCGGGATCTCGGTGGGCCGGGTGGGAACCCAGGCAGAGGTGGTCTTCGAAGACGAAGGTCCAGGCATTCCGGAAGAAAAACGCGAAGCCGTATTTGATCGATTTTATTCCGAACGTCCGGAGGGGGAGGCGTTTGGTACCCATTCAGGGCTGGGCTTGTCCATTTCGCGACAGATTGTCGAAGCCCACGGCGGCTCGATCCGGGTGGAAAATCGCCACGACGCGGGCGGTGCGGTCCAAGGGGCGCGGTTCATTGTGACCTTGCCGGCGGAAGGGTAGCGGGCCATGGGGAACACACCGACCGAGCCCAAGCCTGCCCGGGTGGTCATCGTCACCGGCATGTCGGGAGCGGGGAAAAGCAGCGCCCTGAATTTCCTGGAAGACGCGGGGTTCGAGGCCATCGATAATTTGCCGGTGTCGTTGTTGGGGCGTCTGTTATGGCGCGAAGGCGGCGGCGAGATTTCAGAGTCCGTGGCGGTGGGTCTGGACATCCGCACTCGGG
>JABHVE010000095.1 GCA_018658465.1 Alphaproteobacteria bacterium | reverse complement strand
CGGGAATCGCAAATCGCAAGGCGGCGCGCCTGTGTGACGTGACCTATGAAGCCATGATGCGCGGCATCGCCCAAATCCGCCCAGGCGCCACCACCGGCGACATCGGCCATGCGATCCAATCGTTTGCTGAGTCCGAACGGTATTCCGTCGTGCGGGATTTCTGCGGCCACGGAATTGGCCAAGTCTTTCACGACGCCCCGAACATTCTTCATTACGGCGAGCCCGGGACTGGATACCCCCTGGCGACCGGCATGTTTTTCACGGTTGAGCCGATGATCAACCAGGGCAAATGGCACGTTCGCATGAAGAACGACGGCTGGACCGCGGTGACCAAAGACCGGTCGCTGTCTGCCCAGTTCGAGCATTCGGTGGCGGTGACAGCCGATGGTGTGGAGATATTCACAGCCTCCCCCGCCGGAATGGACAAGCCCCCCTACGGAACAGATTGAGGCCAGGTGGCAGGCAGCCCCCACACCCGCGGCCATTGGGCGCGGCTGCGCGAACGGTTTCTGAACGGCGGGGCCGACGCCCTGCCCGACTACGAATTGTTGGAAATGGTCCTGTACCTTGGCAAAACCAGGGGCGGCGACATGAAGCCCTTGGCCAAGACTTTGATCAAGAATTTCGGCAGCTTTGGCGATGTGGTCAGCGCCGATCCGGCCAGGCTATTGGAAATTGATGGGGTGGGCGAAGTCACGATTGCCGCAATCAAAACGGTCCAGGCGTCGGCCGTGCGCATGGCCCGAAGTGCGGTGTTGAATCGCCAGGTCTTAAACTCGTCTGACGCATTAATTGACTACTGCACCGCCGCAATGGCCTACAACAAGGTCGAGCAATTCAGAGTTCTGTTCCTGGACCGCAAAAACACCTTGATCGCCGATGAACAACAACAGGAAGGCACCGTGGACCACACCCCTGTCTACCCCCGCGAAGTGGTGCGCAGAGCCTTGGAACTGGGAGCCTCGGCGATCATCATGGTGCACAATCATCCCAGCGGTGACCCCACGCCTTCACGGGCCGACATTGATATGACCCGTAAGATTTCCGAGGCCGGGCAAAACGTCGGCGTCGTACTGCACGATCACATCATTATTGGGCGGGGCATGAACGCCAGCTTTAAATCAATGGGACTATTGGAATGATTCCTCGCTACAGCCGACCAGAAATGGCCGCAATCTGGGAGCCGGAAAGCCGGTTCGGTATTTGGCTCGAAATCGAAGTTCACGCCGCCCAAGCGATGGCAGATCTGGGCCAAATCCCCCAGGAAGCCGCCGATGCTTTGCGCGAAAAGGGTGCCTTCGAGGTCGATCGCATCGACGAGATTGAGCGCGAAACCCGCCACGACGTCATCGCCTTTTTGACCAACGTCGCCGAACACGTGGGCGAGCATTCCCGGTTCGTACACAAAGGCCTGACATCATCGGACGTACTTGATGTGGCGTTGGCAGTGCAGCTGACCCGGGCCACCGACATTTTGCTGGCCGATTTGGATGCCTTGTTGGTGGTATTGCGCCGCCGCGCTGAAGAGCACAAAGACACCCCCTGCATTGGCCGCAGCCATGGCATCCATGCGGAGCCCACAACATTTGGCCTAAAGCTCGCCCAAGCCTATGCAGAATTTGATCGAGGCAGGCGACGCCTGGTGGCCGCCCGCGAGGAAATCGCCACCTGTGCCATTTCTGGGGCCGTGGGAACGTTTGCGAATATCGACCCGGCGGTCGAAGCCCACGTTGCCAAGGCCCTTGGCCTGGAAATCGAGCCAGTGTCCACCCAGGTGATCCCCCGCGATCGCCACGCCATGTATTTCGCCACCCTTGGGGTGATTGCGGGATCGGTCGAGAGGCTGTCCACGGAAATCCGCCACCTGCAACGCACCGAAGTGGGCGAGGCCCAAGAATATTTCGCCACGGACCAAAAGGGTTCGTCGGCCATGCCACATAAGCGCAATCCGATTTTGTCGGAAAACCTGACGGGCTTGTCCCGGGTGGTGCGGGCGGCTGTGGTTCCGGCGATCGAGAACATCGCCCTGTGGCATGAACGGGATATTTCCCATTCGGCAGTGGAAAGAGTGTTTGCCCCCGACGCAACGATCACGCTGGATTTCGCCCTGCACCGGCTAACCGGGATGATGGACAAATTGGTTGTTCGCCCCGACGCCATGCAGAAGAATTTGGACCAGCTCGGCGGCCTAGTATTTTCGCAAAACGTGTTGTTGGCGTTGACCGAATCCGGCATGGCCCGGGAAGTCGCCTATAAGGTTGTCCAAGAAAACGCCGCCAAGGTTTGGTCTGGCGGTGGATCGTTCCAGGATGCCTTGCAAACCGACCCAACGGTCACCGGGGCGCTGACTTCAGATGACCTGAAGGCAGCCTTCGACGTGTCCAGACACACGGCCCAGACCGACCTTATTTTCAAACGGGTGTTTGGCTAGGAACTACTCTTCGTAGAGTTGGTGTTTGGCTTCTTCCAGCAGATCGGCCATTTGCCGACGAACCTGGTGCTCGGATTGGTCAACGGATTTGGCCTGAAAATCTCCCCAGACCTTATTGAAGACATCTTCGTGACCGGCTTCTTCAAAATCCGATTCGATGACTTCACGAGCATACGCCGCGGCGTCTTCTCCGTCCAAGCCCAGCTTTTCCGCCGCCCACAAGCCCAACAGCTTGTTCCGCCGCGCCACTACTTTGAATTCAAATTCTTTGTCGTGGGCGTACTTTTCTTCAAAGCCCTTCTTGCGATCCTCTAGCGTCGACATATTTGGTCCTCCAGGGCCCCAAAACACCACTATGATAGGCGATTAAAGGGATAGCCCCTGGACCCGTCCAAATCAATGAATATCGCGGACGACCCCACACATTTCGGGCCAAGTGCGGCGAATAGCCCATAATCGCTGTTCGTTGTGCGGCCAACGGAATTCGAGTACTGTCCAGCCCCAATCAAAGGGACCATCGTCCCCCCCAGGATCAGCCCCATGGCGCGACGCAGACAGATTTTCGAAGGCAAGGCCAAAGTTATCTTTGAGGGCCCCGAGCCGGGGACACTTGTCCAGTACTTCAAAGACGATTCCACCGCCTTGAGCGACCGCAAGTCGGGGGTGATCACCGGCAAAGGCGTGCTGAACAACAGAATTTCAGAGTATCTGATGACCCGGTTGGGGGAAGTCGGCATCCCCACCCATTTCGTCCGCCGCCTGAATATGCGGGAACAATTGATCCGCCAAGTGGAGATCATTCCCTTGGATGTGATTGTGCGCAATATCGCGGCCGGATCCATTTCCAAACGACTGGGGATCCCTGAGGGCACAAACTTGCCGCGATCAGTGGTGGAATTCCGCTTCAAGGCGGATGACAGGGACAATCCCATGGTGTCGGAAGAACACATCACGGCATTCGGCTGGGCCACCCCCCAAGAGTTAGACGAAATCATGGCTTTGTCCCTGCGCATCAACGATTTCCTGTCGGGATTGTTTGTCGGCGTGGGCATCCGCCTGGTCGATTTCAAATTGGAATACGGGCGGCATTACAATGCCAACGACGAACTGACCATTTTGCTGGCCGACGAAATCAGCCCGGACAGCTGCCGTCTTTGGGATGTCAGCGGCACTGACACAATGGACAAAGGCCAGATTCATCGGGATATGAGCGGCGTCGCCGAAGCCTATCAAGAAGTCGCTCAGCGGTTGGGCATTTTGCCCGAAAGCGGCCCCCGGGATATCCAGGGCCCCAAGGTCATGCAGTAGGCGGTGAAGGCGCGGATCCACATCACGCTGAAACCCGGCGTTTTAGACCCCCAAGGCAAAGCCATCGCCAACGCCCTCGGAAATCTGGGATTTCAGGGGGTCGATAGCGTCCGCCAGGGCAAGTTTTTGGAAATCGATTTGGCCGAATCCGACCCCGCCAAGGCCCGGGCCGACGTCAACGCCATGTGCGAGGGCTTGTTGGCCAATTTGGTGATCGAAGATTACGCCGTCGAGGTGTCGGAGTAGGAACCAAGACACTGTGACCGCCGCCGTCATTGTATTCCCCGGATCCAATTGCGACCGCGACGCGGCGGTGGCGATCGAACAAGCCATGGGCAAACCCCCTGTTATGGTTTGGCATCGGGAAACCGCCCTGCCCGACGTGGATTTGATTGTTCTGCCCGGCGGATTTTCGTTTGGGGATTATTTGCGGGCCGGAGCCCTGGCCGCACGGTCGCCGATCATGGGCGAAGTGGTGGCCCGGGCAAACGCCGGCGTCGCAGTGCTGGGAATCTGCAACGGCTTTCAAATTTTGACGGAAAGCGGGCTTTTGCCTGGGGCCATCCTGCGTAATGCCGGGCTCAACTTTGTTTGCCGTACTGTGCCTATGCGGGTTGAAAACAATCGCTCGAAATTCACCGACCAATACGAATTGGACGAAGTCGTCCACATCCCGGTGGCCCATCACGACGGCAATTATCGCGCAGGCCCAGATACCTTGGACCGGCTGGAAGGCGAAGGCCTGGTGGCGTTTCGGTATTGCGATGACGCCGGGGAACCTGGCGACAGCCCCAATGGCGCGGCCCGGGATATTGCCGGTATTCTGAACGACACCGGAAACGTGTTGGGGATGATGCCCCACCCAGAGCGTGTCGCGGACCCTCAATTGGGCGGCACCGATGGCGCAAAAATGTTCGAAGGCTTGGCAAAGGTGCTGGCGTGACCGCCTCCGACACCCCGGATTTGGCGGCGAAGGCCCTTGAATTTGGCCTGTCCCCCAGGGAATACGAACAGACCATCGAGATCATGGGACGGCAGCCAAACATCACCGAGTTGGGTATTTTCTCAGTGATGTGGAGCGAGCATTGCTCGTACAAGAGCTCGAAAAAGTGGCTCAAAACTATGCCCACCGAGGCCCCTTGGGTGGAGTGCGGCCCTGGCGAAAACGCCGGCGTTGTGGACATTGGCCAGGGCAAGGTCGCGGTGTTCAAAATGGAAAGCCACAATCACCCCAGCTTCATCGAACCCTATCAGGGCGCAGCCACCGGGGTCGGCGGCATTTTGCGCGATGTCTTCACCATGGGCGCGCGACCCATCGCCAATTTGAATTCCCTGCGGTTCGGCAGCCCCGATCATGAAAAAACCCGCCATCTGGTCAGCGGTGTGGTGGCTGGGGTCGGCGGCTATGGCAATTGTGTGGGGGTGCCCACGGTGGGCGGCGAATGCACGTTCCATGAAAGCTATAACGGCAACAATTTGGTCAACGCTATGACCGTGGGCATCGCCGATGCCGACAAGGTGTTCTATTCAGCGGCGGCGGGAATTGGAAATCCTGTTGTTTACGTCGGATCCAAAACCGGCCGCGACGGCATCCACGGGGCCACCATGGCCTCCGCCGCATTTGGCGGCGACGCCGATCAAAAGCGCCCAACAGTTCAGGTCGGCGATCCCTTCACCGAGAAGCTGCTGATCGAGGCGTGCCTTGAGCTGATGGCGACCGATGTAATTGTCGCCATTCAGGACATGGGAGCCGCGGGGCTTACATCATCGGCGTTTGAGATGGCAGGCAAGGGTGGCCTGGGCATGGACATGGACTTAGACCAAGTCCCCCAGCGCGAAGACGCCATGTCGGCCTATGAAATCATGCTGTCGGAAAGCCAAGAACGCATGCTGATGGTTCTGCGCGAAGGCACCGAGGATCAAGCCGCGGCGATTTTCGAAAAATGGGAACTGGATTTCGCGGTGATCGCCCGCCTGACTGACACCGGACGCCTGGTGTTGCACCAGCATGGGGAAATGGTGGCCGACATGCCCATTGCCCCGCTGTCGGAGGCATCTCCGGAATATGATCGACCGTGGACCGCGCCAGAACCCCGGCCAGAAATTTTGGCGGGTGATGTGCCGCCACCGGACAATCCTTCCCAGGCGTTGAAAACCTTGCTGGGGTCGCCAGATCTGGCGTCAAAGCGGTGGATTTGGGAGCAATACGACCACATGGTCATGGCTGACACCGTGGGCGGCCCAGGGGGCGATGCGGCCATCGTCCGGGTCCACGGCACACAATCGGCCCTGGCCATCACCACCGACTGCACCCCGCGGTATTG
>JABHVE010000055.1 GCA_018658465.1 Alphaproteobacteria bacterium | reverse complement strand
GGATCTTTAATTTTGCCACGTCGGTTTGGGTGGCGTAGCGCCCTTGCAGTTCGGTGATGTGGCGGCGGGCGTCATCGCGCAGGCCCCGCAATTCATCCAGGCCATCATTGTGCCCCGCCCGGATAAACCCGCCGTCGCGGGCCAGCATGGGCAGGTCGTCGGCCAAGGCCGCGTTCAAGGTATCGGCGAAATCTTGGTGGTGGCCCAGTTCCCGTGCCAGGCCGCCCAAGCCGTCTGGCAACGCAGCTTCCCCGTCCAGCAGTCGGCGCAGATCGGTGGTGCGACCCAAAGCGGCGGCGATGGCGGCCAAATCCCGGGGGCCGCCGCGATCCATGGCGCACCGGGTCAGGGCCCGTTCCATGTCGGGGCAATTGCGCAAAGCTTTGCGCACATCGTTGCCCAGGTTGGCGTTGGCTTGTAGATACGCCACGTCATCCAGGCGGGAATTGATGGCCTTTGGATCGGTCAGTGGCCCAGCTAGGCGCGACGCCAACAGCCTAGCCCCGGCGCCGGTCAAGGTGCGGTCGATGGATGCCAACAAGCTGCCGCCCCGTTCGCCACCCAGAGTGCGATCCAATTCCAGATTTCTGCGGGTGGCCGCATCGATGGCCATGATTGACGTGGGGTCGATGTGGCTGAGCCCATGGAGCCTTGGCAGAGCGCCTTTTTGGGTGTCTTGACCATAGGCCAGCAGGGCCCCCGCCGCCGCCAATTCCGCCCGCCCGAAGGTGCCCAGCCCATCCAACGTGGCGACACCAAAGGCGGCGCACAAACGCCTGTCACCTGCGGCCGACTCAAAAATACTTGGCGGCTGGATACTGAGCACCGATTTCCAATCGGCCAGGGCTTCGAACAATTCAGGGGCTTGGATCAAGGTTTCCGACACCAACAATTCGCCGGGTGAAAGCCGCGCCAAGGTGGCGTTGATTTCCCCCACAGTCGCCGGTGTCACCGAAAATTCGCCGGTGGATAACTCCAACCACGCCAAGGCGAACGTTTCACCGGATCGCGCCAACGCCGCCAAATAATTATGGGCGGTGGATTTCAGCAAAGCGTCTTCGGTCAACGTGCCGGGGGTGATGACTCGCACCACTTCGCGGCGAACCACCGATTTCGGCCCGCGCTTTTTGGCCTCCGCCGGGTTTTCAACTTGCTCGCAAATCGCAACCTTGAACCCGGCGCGGATCAGCTTTTGCAAATAGGTTTCATAGGCATGGACCGGCACCCCGCACATGGGGATGTCGTCGCCATTGTGGCGGCCACGCTTGGTCAGCACGATGTCTAACGCCGCGGAGGCCGCTATCGCATCATCGAAAAACAGCTCGTAAAAATCCCCCATTCGGTAAAACAACAGATGATCGGGGTGATCCTCTTTGATCGCCAAAAATTGCGCCAACATGGGCGTCAGGGTGCCGGGGGGTTTTTGCGGTGCGCTCACTCGGTCAATCTATCATTTCCTGCGCAACCATCGCGGAACTTATGTTTTTTCAGGCCCCAGAGTGGTTAAGAGCGAAAACTTGCCGTGATGTGTGCGATACGCCCCCTAAACATGTTTACCCCAACGGGTTTTTGCCGTTAGGTTGGCGGGTGCCTACACGTTTTTAAGACCGCGAGCCCCAAGCCAATGGCCAAGGATAAATTCACCTTCACCGACGAAGAAGCCCTGCGATTCCATTACGAGGGTCGCCCGGGCAAGTTGGAAATTGTTCCGACAAAGCCCCTGAACACCCAGCGGGATTTGGCGTTGGCGTATTCACCGGGGGTCGCGGTGCCGTGCCTGGCAATCGAAGACCGCCCAGACAGCGCCTATGATTACACCAACAAGGGCAATCTGGTGGCGGTCATCAGCAACGGCACCGCCGTGCTGGGCCTGGGCAATTTGGGGGCCTTGGCGTCAAAGCCGGTGATGGAGGGCAAAGCGGTGTTGTTCAAACGCTTTGCCGATGTGGATTCGATCGACCTGGAAGTCGACACCGAAGACATCGAAGAATTCATCGCAGCGGTGCGCCATTTGGGGCCATCGTTTGGCGGCATCAATCTGGAAGACATCAAGGCCCCGGAATGCTTTGTCATCGAACAGCAGCTGCGGGAAATGATGCCCATTCCGGTGTTCCATGATGACCAACATGGCACTGCAATTATCACAGCCGCCGGGCTCCTTAACGCCTTGGATCTGACCGGGCGCGATATCAAAGACACAAAAATAGTCATGAACGGTGCGGGTTCCGCCGGGATCGCTTGTCTGGAATTGATCAAGGCCATGGGATTGCCCCACAACAATGCTGTGTTGCTGGATTCCAAAGGCGTCATTTACCAAGGCCGCGAAGACGGCATGAACCAATGGAAATCCGCCCACGCCATCGACACCAAGGATCGCACCTTGGAAGACGTGATGAAGGGAGCCGACGTGTTTATTGGTCTGTCGCAAAAGGGATTGGTATCCCGTGACATGGTGAAATCCATGAACGACGCGCCGATCATTTTCGCCATGGCCAACCCTGACCCAGAAATCACCCCGGAAGATGTCCACGCAGCGCGGGACGACGCCATCGTCGCCACCGGACGGTCCGATTACCCCAACCAGGTCAACAACGTGTTGGGGTTCCCGTACATTTTTCGGGGGGCCTTGGATGTCCGGGCCAGCACCATCAACGACGAAATGAAGGTGGCCGCCGCCAACGCCCTGGCGGCATTGGCCCGGGAAGACGTGCCCGACGAAGTGGCCGCTGCCTATTCCGGTGAACGTCCCCAGTATGGCCCGGGCTACATTATCCCGGTGCCCTTTGATCCGCGGCTGATTTCCCGGGTGTCCCCCGCCGTCGCCCAGGCGGCCATGGAGTCCGGCGTCGCCCAGCGGCCAATCATCGACATGGATAATTACCGGGCCGAACTGCGCGCCCGCCTGGATCCCGTCGCCGGGCCCCTGCATTTGATTTTGGAACAGGTGCGCACCAACCCCAAACGGGTGGCCTTTGCCGAAGGCGAAGAAGAACAAATCATTCGCGCCTCCATCGCCTACCGCGACGCTGGTTACGGCGTACCTGTGTTGATTGGCCGCCCGGAACGGGTGCGCAAAGTCGCCGACGATATCGGCTTGGGCAGCCTGGATGGCATCGAAATCGAAGACTCAGGCAACAGCCCGCGCAGCGCCGGATACACCGATTTTCTGTACCAACGTTTGCAACGCCACGGGCTGTTGTACCGGGATTGTCGGCGCATGGTGAAAGTGTTCCGCACGGTCTATGCGGCGTGTATGGCGGCCCACGGGGACGTGGACGCCTGTGTCACCGGCCTGACCCGCAATTCCGCCGAAATTTTGGCGGACATTCGCCGGGTTTTGGACCCCTTGCCGGGGCACCGGCCGTTGGGCATCACCTTGATGGTGGCCCGGGACCGCACGGTGTTTATCGCCGATACCCTGGTGCACGAAATCCCTGATTCCGCAAAATTGGCCGACATTGCCATTCAGTCGGCAGCCGCCGTGCGGCGTTTGGGGCACCAGCCGCGCGTGGCCATGTTGTCGGCATCGACGTTCGGCAATCCAAAGCAGGAGGTTTCAGACCGGGTGCGGGGCGCCGTGGCGTTGTTGGATGCCCGGGAAGTGGATTTCGAGTACGACGGGGAAATGGCCGCCGATGTGGCGCTGAACGCCAAACTGATGGAAATGTATCCGTTCTGCCGCCTGTCTGGCCCGGCGAATGTTTTGATTATGCCGGGCATGAACGCTGCCAACATTTCATCCAAGCTGTTGCAGGAAATCGGCGGCGGCACAGTCATCGGCCCGCTGTTGGTTGGCCTGGAAAAACCGGCACAAATTCTGCCCATGGGATCAAACGTGTCGGCCGTGGTGAATTTGGCAGCCTTGGCCGCCCATTCCGCCAGCGCCGTGGAATCGAACGCGCCCATCCCCCTGCGCCGCGCCTAACAGTGCAACTGGATGGGCGGGTCAAGTCCGGCCATGACGGGCTGGTCGCGCGAGCAGATCGCGTCCGACGTTTGTCGGTCGCGTGAATCTGATCGGCAAACTTAGAGTGCAGATCGTGGCGCGGCTTGCTTAGAATCGTTGCTCCGCAACATTGCGCCACGTGAATCTGAACGTAAGAGTAAAAAATGATCCCCTGCCAAGTGTGCGCCGCCACCGAGCGCCATGAATTCGCGACCCGTGATCACCCGCATTTTGGCCCGATGACGTTGTGGCAGTGCGCCGTGTGCGGGTTTGTGTATTTGGACCCCATGCCGTCGGCAGATGCCCTGGCCGCCCAGTACGACAGCGATACATCAGATGGCTACTTCGCCAAAGCGGACCGAAAACTTGCCCGGTCCAAGCGCCGGTTGCGTCGCCTGAATAAATTCGCCACGTCGGGGCGGTTTTTGGATGTGGGCTGCAACGGCGGATTCATGGTGGAGGCCGCGCGGGCTGCGGGGTTTGAGACAATCGGCATTGATCCAGACCCTGCCTCCATTGATTGGGCGCAAAACAAATTCCCGGGCAACACGTTTCAGCGTGGGACGTTGGAAGAATTTGCAGGGACTAGCCCTGAGCCATTCAACGCGATTTATTGTTCCGAGGTGATTGAGCATGTCCCGGATTGCAATGCATTCTTGGACGCCATCACGGGGATGATGACGTCTGGCGGGGTGTTGTATTTGACCACCCCGGATTTAGACCATTGGCGGCGACCAGAAAATTTGGATGCCTGGGATGCGTTCAAGCCGCCTGAACACTGTCTGTATTTCAGCGCCGCCAATTTGATCCAATTGTTAGAGGGCCATGGGTTGACCCTTGTTCATCGGGCGATCGCATTCAAACCCGGCATCAAGGTTATCGCCCGAAAATAGCCAGGGATTTGTGACGCCGTCGCATTCCGTGGCCGTTCTGGGATCCTTCACCGCCGCGTTAAGAATTTGTACAAAATTTGCGGGCACATTAGCGCCAGCCTTGCTGAGTTCAGCATCGGCGGGGGCCAGTAGTTTTTAACCTTGGAGTATGGGGCGTGCGGTTCGATTTTCGGGACGTGCCGACAGTTATTGCGGATGAGGATTCCACGGCGCGCCAGGCGTTGCAGGGGTATCTGAAATCTATGGGGTTCCGCAGCCTTGAGCATGTGGAAACCGCGGACGCCCTAGGCAACCGATTGGCCAAATCCGAAGTGGCGCTGTTGATCGGTGGGGCCACCATGGCCGATGGCCAGGTTCTAGAGATGATCCGCAAAATTCGCCGCAACGAAATCGCTGGCCAACCATTCATGCCCGTTGTTGCCTTGGTGGACGAGCCAGAGGCAGTGTTGGTGCGGTCGGTCATTGATTCCGGCGTCGATTTGATTTTCACCCAACCGCTGTCCCAATCCAGCATCGAACAGGGCCTAAAGGCTTTGATCATGCGGCGCCGGCCTTTTGTCGTGACATACGATTATGTGGGGCCGGATCGCCGTCGGGATCAGCGGGAAGCCGAAGACCTTATTTCCTTGGTCGAAGTCCCGAACGCCTTGCGCCGGTGGGCCGCCGGATTTTCTGACGATCCACCGTCCAAAAAAATTCTGACGACCATCAATCAAATGCGGGCCCAACGTCAGGCCAATCAAGTCCTGTATTTGGCGGATTTGGTCATTGCCCATTATTCCGGGGGTCCAAAGATCGACCGGGTGAAATCCCGCCTAGCAGAGTTGCGCGCTGCCTGTATCGAAACCAAGACTTTGGCCACTCCGACGAAATACCGAAACCAAGCGACCCTGTGCGATCTGGCGGACAGCGCGGCTGCCAAAATCGAAGCCGCTGTCGGCGACGGCCAAAACCCCGATGTGTCCGATTTGGTGCAACTTGCCGCACAGATCCAAGTGGCGTTTGAAATAAACAGCGCCTCTGATACACCCGTCGACGCTTAAGCCTTCAAAAACATCTGCAATTAGGTCTCGAACCGTGGATACTGCCCGGCCCTTTCAAGATTGGGTTCGCAGCCCTCAAGGACCAATTCCCTATGCAACCTGTTTCCCTAGCCAATTGCGTCACATCAGCTGAATTTCCCCAATTGCCCGGATTCCGCCGCGGCAAAGTGCGGGACGCCTACGATTTGCCCGATGGCCGCACGGTGATGATCACCACAGACCGCCAATCGGCCTTCGACAAGGTGCTGGCCGCGGTGCCGTACAAGGGCCAAGTCCTGACCCAGACCGCGCGGTTTTGGTTCGAAGCCACATCAGACATCTGCCCCAACCATGTGTTGGAATTCCCCGCCCCCAACGTTTCCGTGGTCAAACGCCTGGATATGCTGCCGGTGGAAATGGTGGTGCGGGATTACATGACCGGGTCGACGGAAACCAGCATTTGGCCCATGTATGACAAAGGCGCGCGGACCATGTACGGGGTGGATTTCCCCGACGGCCTGACCAAGAACGCCAAGCTGCCCGGCACAATTTTGACCCCCACCACCAAGGCCGCCCAGGGCGAACACGACGCCCCCACCACCCCAGTCGAAATCGTTTCCACCGGGCTTTTGCCCCAAGAAACCTGGGACGAACTGGCGCGCCTTAGCTTGGCGTTATTTGCCCGAGGCCGGGAAATCGCCGCGAAAAACGGCCTGATATTGGTGGATACAAAATACGAATTCGGCACCGACCAGGACGGCACCATTGTCTTGGCCGACGAAGTCCACACCCCAGATTCCAGCCGTTTTTGGATTGCCGAATCCTACGACGCCCGGATGGCAGCCGGATCCGAGCCCGAAAGTCTGGACAAAGAATTTCTGCGTCTGTGGATCGCCGCGCGCTGTGATCCCTACAAGGACCCGATCCCGGACATCCCCGATGATGTGTTGCTGGAATTTTCCGCCAAATACGTGCGCCTGTACGAACAAGTCACCGGCCAGACGTTCGAATATCCACCAACCGATGTGACGCCAAAAGATCGCATCGAAGCCGCCCTAAAGGCCTCGTTGCCGGAGTATTTCTGAACGCCGCAGAGAGTGGGGGACAACATGGCCCTGAATGCTGGAAAAATACGGTCGATCTATTCCGGCAGCACGGCCCGGCACTACGATTTGCCGATCACTCACTTCTTCAGCAAATACAAAAAAGCCGCCTTTGACGCATCCGGCATGAAACCCGGCGACCGGGTGTTGGTTTTTTGCTGCGGAACCGGCCTGGATTTCCCCCACATACTGCGCAAAATCGGTGAGGACGGCGAAATTGTTGGGGTCGATTTTTCCTCCGAAATGCTCGCCAGGGCGAGGGCCAGGATATCCCGGAAGAATTGGGCCAACGTCACGCTGATCGAAGCGGACGTCACCAAATTTGCCAAAACGGATAATTCCTTTGATGTGGGGGTCTGCACGTTGGGGATTTCCATTATCCCAGATTACCTAGCCGCCTACCGCGCCCTGGCGGCATGTGTGAAGCCCGGTGGCGAGGTGATCATCGGCGATATGCAGTTGGCGTCTGGCGGGTTCGCCCGCCTGAACCCCGTCACATTGTTCATGGCCAAACGGTTCGGCGGATCGCACCAAGGCCACGCCAATGCCCGAGATTTGCGTGGGGTGATGAACGCCGAGCTCACCGACGTCCGCGCCGAAGAGTTTTTTTTGCGGTCGTACTATTTCTGCATCGGTAAAAAAGCCCCTTGACTTATTGGTAAGTGATGACTTACGGTAAGTCATGGCTTACGCAGAAGCGATCACAGCACTAGCAGACCCGACCCGGCGCAGCATTTTCGAAGCGCTTCGCGTCCAGCCTTTATCTGTTGGCGAACTGGCGAAAGACCAACCCGTCAGCAGGCCTGCGGTTTCTCAGCATCTAAAGGTCTTGCAGGCCGCCAATCTGGTCAGCGCCGAGCCGCAAGGCAATCGGCGTATTTATCTGGTCAAACAGGCCGGATTGGATGATCTGCGGGAATATTTGGAAAGCTTTTGGGAAGACACTTTGGACGCCTATGGCGCCGAGATCGCCCGGCGTGTGCATAACAATCACGAGGATTAGAAGGTACAATGAACACCATGGCAGACACCAAATTAGAGCCGATCGTCAAATCGATCGAAGTGCCCTGTGGCCAAGAACAGGCGTTCAACGTGTTCGTCAACGAAATGGATACCTGGTGGCCGTTGGGCAAATTCACCACATCGGCAATGGCTGGCGCACCGGCGAAAGCGATCCGGGTGGAGGCCAAAAAGGGCGGCACCATCACCGAAATCTCTGGCGATGACACCGAATACCTGTGGGGGACGTTCCTGGAATTTGACCCCTTTGGATCCTTCGCCATGGATTTCCATTTTGGCCCGCCGGATCAGGTCATCGAAGAACGCACCCGGTTAGAAGTCGCCTTCACCGATCTGGGGGATGGCAAAACTCGGGTGCAGCTGACCCAAACCGGATGGGAAGGCCTGGGCGAATGGGCCGCAGACATCCGCGGCGGCTATGACTTTGGCTGGGGCCCGATCTTCGAAGAGGGCTACAAGGCCGCCTGTAGCGCCTAACCGGTCAGGCATCCCAGGTTTTTGTGGAGCGACTGAGCTTTAAGGTTTTGAACCGCTGCCAATAACGGCAGGAAGTGGGATGTCGAAGCCGTGGGCAGGATCGCCCAGGCCGGAAATGGATCCTTCGATAAAATTTAGGATTTCATCGACGACAGCATCACTTTGGGCGGCAAGCAAGGCGCGGGCACGGACCGTTCCTGCACGAATTGCCTGAAGAATTTCAGCAGCGGATTTTACGTGCCACACCTGGCCGAACACGTGCGATTTGACGTTTGAAAATCCGATTTCAGACAGGGCCGCGGCCATTGAGTCTTCGTTGCCAAATTGAAAAAAATTCGGCCCATGGGGTAGCGGGACATCCAGGCTCCCATGCGCACTGACCGCCGCATAGAGCATGCCAAAGGCGTTGTTTGGTGTGGTGCTGTCCCAAACGCTGATGGCGATCCGCCCCGACGGCCGCACAACGCGACGCATTTCCCGCATTGCAATTTCCGGTTCCGGCACGTGCATGACACCGTATCCGCATACCACGGCATCAAAACTTTCATTGGGAAAGGGCAAGTCCTGGGCGTTTCCTTGACGAAATTCACCAGCAGGGACACGTGTTTTGGCAAGGGCAACGACCGCATCAGAAAAATCTAACCCAACAGCCTCAGCCCCACGATTGATCGCGCCTTCGGCAAGCATGCCCGGACCCGTACAGACATCCAGCACCCTCATGCCAGCACGCACATTCGCGGCATCCAGTGTTTCATCAACCGTCTGTCTTGAAACGGATCCAAATGCGTCGTCGTAACCAGCAATGTTCTCGCGCCATCCGGTCAGTTCGAAATCTACAAACGCAGTGGGATCATTCGATTTTTCTATGGCCATATTAGTCCTATGTTCCGTGCACCGCTTTGGCGCCCTCGCCTAACCTGCCAAGCCGAGGCGGCGGTAGGACAAGGCCTCGGCGACATGTTGGCGTTGAACTGGGGCGCTGGCGTCTAGATCCGCCAATGTGCGGGCCACGCGCAGGACCCGGTGATACCCCCGGGCGGTCAGGGACATCTTTTTCGCGGCGTCGGTCAGCAGGTCTTTGCCATCGGGTTCTGGCGTCGCCACTTCTGATAACAGTTCACCGTCGGCTTCGGCGTTCGTGCGCACCGCAGCCACATCGGCGAAGCGCTGGTATTGAATTTCCCGCGCCGCAGTGACCCGGGCGGCGATCACCGCAGAATCTTCCGACGCCGGGGGCAAAGCCAAGTCGGCCACGGCCACCGCCGGTACATCCACATGCAGATCGATACGGTCCAACATGGGGCCGGATATTTTGTCCTGATATTCCCGGGCGCATTTGGGCACCCGGGCGCAGGCCTGGGACGCGTCATCCAAAAACCCGCAGCGGCAGGGGTTCATGGCCGCCACAAACATCACCCGGGCAGGGTATGTGATGTGACCGTTGGCCCGGGCCACGGTGACCCGGCCGGTTTCCAAGGGCTGGCGCAAGGCTTCCAACACCGGGCGATTGAATTCCGGCAGTTCATCCAAAAACAGCACGCCGCCATGAGCCAGGGACACTTCGCCGGGTTTTGCCCGGTGGCCGCCGCCGACCATGGCCGCCTGGGACGCCGAATGGTGGGGGTCGCGGAACGGCCGGGTGCGGGTCAATGCACCACCGTCCAACATGCCGGCCACCGAATGGATCATGGAAACTTCCATGGTTTCCGCCGCGTCCATGGGCGGCAAGATCCCCGCCAGACGTGCCGCCAGCATGGATTTTCCCGACCCGGGCGGGCCGATCATCAGCATGTTGTGGCCACCTGCCGCCGCCACCTCCAATGCCCGTTTGGCGGTTTCTTGGCCGCGGATGTCCAGCATGTCCAAATGGCTGGGGGCATCGGTTGCCATTTTGGGTTCCGGCGGGCTCAACACCTGCGTGCCTTTGAAATGGTTCACCAACCCCAGCAAATTTTCTGGTGCCAAGATTTCCAGCTTCGCCGCCCAGGCGGCTTCCGGGCCGCATACCGCCGGGCAAATCAAACCCATATCCCGGGCCGATGCCCCCAGGGCCGCAGGCAGCACTCCGGCCACCGCCGCCAGACTGCCGTCCAACGCCAATTCACCCAGCACAAAAAACCCGGCGATGTCCTCGGCAGAAATCACGCCCATGGAAACCAACAACCCCACGGCGATGGGCAGATCGAAATGGCTGCCCTCTTTCAGCACGTCGGCGGGGGACAAATTCACGGTGATGCGTTTTGGCGGGATTGATAACCCGATGGCACCCAAAGCGGCGCGCACCCTCTCGCGGCTTTCGGCCACGGCTTTGTCGGGCAGACCGACCACGGTGAAGGCGGGGACGCCCGATGCGATCTGCACCTGGACGTCAACTTCCAGAACTTCCACGCCCTGGAACGCCACCGTGTTGATGCGGGCGACCATGGGCGAGCGTGTCCTAGGTTAAATCAAAGTCGGCGGAGCGCAGCAGGGGAACCAGTTCGACACCAGCGTCAGCCAACAATTCGGTAGCGCCGCCGTCGCGATCCAAAATCGTGATGCATTTGGCAACCACGCAGCCCTCCGCCCGGATGACCTCGATGGCTTGCAACACCGAGCCCCCAGAAGTGGTCACGTCTTCCACGACGACGACGTTGGCACCGGGGGTCAGGTCAACATCGATGCGTTTGCCGACCCCGTGGTCTTTGGCTTGTTTGCGAATGTAAAACCCCCGGATCGGCCGACCAATTTGCGCCGACCGCATGGCGACACAAGCGGCGATGGGCACCGCCCCCATTTCCAGACCGCCGACAAATTCCGCCCCGTCGTCGGCGATTTCATCCAGGATCAAATCGGCGATCAGATTGGCACCGTCGGGGTCAAACAAGGTTTCTTTCATGTTGAAATAAAATGTCGATTTGGCCCCGGACGCCAACGTGAAATCGCCGCGTTTCAGGGACTTGGCATCCACCAAATCACGGAGTTGTTGTCGTTGATCGCTCATTGACTAAAGGCGCTCCTCAATCGCGTCCCAAATGTTTGCTTCCAGCTTTACGCCGTCAAAGCGATTGATTTCTTGCAGTCCGGTGGGGGACGTCACGTTGATTTCCGTCAGCCAATCACCGATCACGTCGATGCCCACGAACAGTAGGCCCATGGCCTTCAACGTCGGGCCAATTTGGCCGCAGATTTCTTCCTCGCGTTTGGTCAGGGTCGATTGGTACGCCGTGCCGCCCACGTGCAAATTGGACCGGGCTTCGCCGGCGGCTGGTACCCGCATCATTGCCCCAACCGGTTTGCCATCCACCAAGATGATGCGTTTGTCGCCTTGGCGAATTTCCGGCACGTACCGCTGAACCACGATGGGCTCGCGATACAGCCCGGTGAATAATTCCATCAGGGCGTTTAGATTTTCGTCGTCGGGGGTGACGTGAAAAACCCCAGCCCCGCCGTTGCCGTACAGGGGCTTTACGATGATGTCTTTGTGTTCCGCCCGAAACGCCAAAATTTCATACCGGTCGGACGAAATCAGCGTCGGCGGCATCACGCCTTCGAAGTGGGTGACGAACAATTTTTCCGGGGCGTTGCGGACGTTGATCGGATCATTCACCACCAATGTCTGGGGGTGGATGTGTTCC
>JABHVE010000094.1 GCA_018658465.1 Alphaproteobacteria bacterium | reverse complement strand
GACATTATGGCGCGTGGCCCAATCGCCATCACCATGGGCGAGCCCGCGGGCATCGGCGGTGAAATTTTATTGAAGGCCTGGAATAGCCGCAGGGAATTCAACCTGCCAAGCTTTTTCGCCGTGGATGACCCAAACCGTTTGAGAGCCCTAGGCAATACCTTGGGAATGGATATTCCCGTGGCGGTCATCGACGACCCTGCACAAGCCCCGGGCGTTTTTGCCGACGCCCTGCCGGTCATTGCCAATGCCTTGCCGTCCCCGGTCACGATGGGACAGCCAAACCCCGCCAACACCGATGCCGTGGTGGGATCAATCGCAAAGGCTGTGGCGATGGCAATGGATGGATCGGCGTCGGCGGTGGTCACCAACCCCATTCACAAGGCTGTCCTTTATGCCGGTGGGTTCAAATCGCCGGGACACACGGAATTTTTGGGCGAATTGACAGGATCGACCACGCCGCCGGTGATGATGTTGGCATGCCCTGGGCTGCGTGTTGTGCCGGTGTCGATTCATATCCCTCTGGCCAAAGCCGTCGCCGATCTGAACACCCCAAGTATCGTCGCCATCGGCCAGGCATGCGCCAAAGGATTGCGGGATGACTTTGGCATCGACGCGCCGCGCATTGCCGTTGCCGGATTAAACCCCCACGCTGGCGAAGGCGGGGCCCTGGGTAGTGAGGACGACGCCATTGTCGCCCCAGCGGTGGAACAACTGCGCGCTGGCGGGATCGACGCCACGGGCCCGCACCCGCCCGACGCCATGTTCCACGATGAAGCGCGCGACACTTATGACTTGGCCTTGTGCATGTACCATGACCAAGCCTTGATCCCCTTGAAGACCCTGAATTTTCGCCAAGCCATCAACGTCACCTTGGGGCTGCCCATTGTTCGCACGTCGCCGGGCCACGGGGTGGCTTTGGCAATCGCAGGAACCGGCAACGCCCATGCAGATAGCCTAGTTGCCGCAATCACTTGGGCTGGTAATATCGCCGAAGCGCGCGGATCA
This sequence comes from Alphaproteobacteria bacterium, assembly GCA_018658465.1. Classification (GTDB taxonomy): domain Bacteria; phylum Pseudomonadota; class Alphaproteobacteria; order UBA2966; family CAIVPW01; genus JABHVE01. The sequence continues at coordinate 15,644 of JABHVE010000094.1, read as the reverse complement.
ACCGTCCCAGGGAGCAGATTTATCAATGCCTAAGCTTCCCCCTATGCGGGAGATCGTTAGCCGGTACGGACTGGATCCCCGGCGATCCATGGGCCAGCATTTCATTTTCGATGCCACGGTCACCGAGCGTATTGCCGAAGCTGCCGGAGACCTAAAAGACGCCATGGTCTACGAAGTCGGGCCCGGCCCCGGCGGCCTGACTCGGTCGCTGTTGGAAACAGGATTGCGCAAATTGGTGGCCGTGGAAAATGATTCCCGGTGTGCCGCCGCCCTGGAAGAATTGGGGCGCAGTTACCCCGGTCGCTTGCGGGTGGTTTTGGCCAACGCCATCGACGTGGATGAAACCCGGTACATGCCCCAAGGCAGCCACATCGTCGCCAACCTGCCCTACAACATTGCCACATTGTTGTTGCTGAAGTGGCTGCGCAATGCGACCCGATACGCGTCCATGACATTGATGTTTCAAAAAGAAGTGGCGGAGCGTTTGGTGGCCGAACCCAGCACCAAGGATTACGGGCGCCTGTCGGTGATGACCCAATGGGCGTGCGAAACCCGCATGCTGTTTGATATCCCACCGGAAGTTTTCATCCCGCCGCCAAAGGTTATGTCGACGTTGGTATCCTTGGTGCCCCGCGCCGAGCCCTTGGCTCCGGCCCGCCGGGACCGCCTGGAAAAAGTGGTGGCGTCAGGATTTGGTCAGCGGCGCAAGATGTTGCGCACCGCCCTGAAGACCTTGGGGGTCGATACGGCTGAGTTATTGAAAATGTCCGACATCGATCCTGAAAAACGCGCCGAAGAATTGACCGTGGAACAGTTCTGCACACTGGCCCGATCGTTCCACGCATTGTCCGGGGGCCGCGACCATACCTCCGCCGGAGCGGCAATGGGCGGGTAACCGCCCCGGTTTACAACTGGCGGGTAACCGCCCCGGTTTACAACTGGCGGGTAACCGCCCCGGTTTACAAATCGCGGGTAAGATCGTTCGGGACTCAGCCCTTTGGGGTCAGAGTTTCGATGAACTTGCCAAGGCCCGGGTGGCGTTCCCGGCGCATGCGTTCCGCCCACAAAATCGTTTGGAGCTTCGCCAGGCTTTCTTCCAAATCTTGGTTGACCAACACATAGTCGTATTCATCAAGGTGGCTCATTTCTGTAACCGCCGCCGCCATGCGCTTTGCCACCACCGCATCGGAATCCTGGGCCCGGGTTTTCAGGCGCCGTTCGAGTTCTTCCAAGGACGGTGGCAAGATGAAAACACCCACAACATCGACCCCAGATGATCTTTTAAGCTGCCGCGCCCCTTGCCAATCTATGTCAAACAGCACATCGCGTCCGTCTGCCAAGGATTTTTCCACCGGCGCCGCCGGGGTGCCATATGAATTGCCGAAAACTTCAGCACTCTCAAGCAATTGCTCGCCAGTGATCATGGACTCAAAGGTCAGCTGGTCGATAAATTTGTAATCGCGGCCGTCAACCTCTGCCGATCTGCGCGGCCGTGTGGTGACGGACACCGACAGTTCCAAGTGTTTTTCGGTTTCCAACAGCCGCCGCGCCAAGGTGGTCTTTCCGGCACCAGACGGTGACGACAAAACCAGCATTAATCCTCGGCGAACGGACAGGGGCATGACTATTCCAAATTCTGAACTTGTTCGCGCAGGCGATCAATCACAGCCTTCAGCTCTAGGCCCAATTGGGTTAATTCGGCATCGGCGGATTTTGCGCAAAGAGTGTTGGCTTCCCGAGCGAATTCTTGGGAAAGAAAGTCCATTTGCCGGCCGACCAGCCCGCCCTTCTCCAACAATTCCCTGGCCCCCGCCACGTGTCCGACCAAGCGATCAAGCTCCTCTGCCACATCGGCCTTCACCGCAAGCAGCGCCGCTTCTTGGGCCAAGCGTTCAGGGTCAATCGCCGCCTCGCCGTCAATCAACCCGTTGATCCGTTCGATTAGCTTGTCGCGAATGGCTGTGGGCTGGGTGGCCGCAGATTTCCCCGCAGCATCGGTCAACCGGGCGATCGTATCCAAATGCCCCGACAAAACTTCGCCGGTGCGCCCGCCTTCTTCCCCCCGGGCAGCAGCCAGAGCCACCAGGGCCCTATCCAAATCAGCCATCAGGGCGATGTCCAACGCCTCGCGATCCTCCTCTGAGGGAATCGGTTCTGTAATTTCGATGACACCCGGCACAGCCAACAAGGCATCCACAGACGGCGGCGGTCCATCGCCGGCCACATCCCGGGCCGCGTCTAATAATTGCCCCAGCAGATCGCGATTGACGGTGACCTGGCGATCCCCGCCCGTGCGGCTTACCCGCAAGGACACGGAAACATTGCCGCGACCCAAAAGGCCGGCCGCCCGTTTGCGCACCTCTGGCTCCAAGTGTTCAAACCCGTTGCCCAGACGGCTGCGCACTTCCAGTCCCCGGCCGTTCACAGATTTGATTTCCCAGGCCCAAGCAACACCGTCGGCGGCGCCTTCGGCCCGGCCATATCCGGTCATGCTGGCAAGATTTGAGGGTGCGGTCATCGTTGGCGGTACCGGGCAACATTGCGATTGTGGTCTTCAAGGGTGGTTGCAAACGCATGGCCGCCCTCTCCGTCCGCAACAAAGTACAGGAATTCGGTGGCTTCGGGGTGAAGCACTGCTTCGATAGCGGCGCGACCGGGATTTGCGATCGGCCCCGGCGGCAGGCCACGGATCACATAGGTGTTGAACGGATGGTCGGTTTCAAGATCGGCCCGGGTCAATGGGCCTTCAAAATCCCCCGCCAATCGCAGACCATAGGCCACGGTTGGGTCAGACTGTAATCGCATGCCGCGATCCAAGCGGTTCAAAAAAACCCCGGCCACTAGGCCCCGTTCCGACGCCAGCCCGGTTTCTTTTTCCACCATGGATGCCAGGATGACTGCCTCGGCAGGTGAGCCCAAGGGGAAATCCGGATCCCGCGCTGCCCAAAGTTCGGCCGTGATTTCATCCATGGCCGCCACCATGCGCGCGACCAAATCGGCCCGGGTATCCCCGCGTTCGTAAATGTAGGTTTCTGGCAGCAAGGTGCCTTCGGCGATGGCCCCGACCAAGTCCCCAGTCAGGCCTTCTGCCTCCACCAGCAGTGCGCGGATCGCTGCGACATCAAGGCCTTCGGAAATCGTCAATTTTCGTTTTAGGGTATCGCCCTGGGCCAACATTCTGGCCACTTCGGCACCGGATACATGGGCGGGAAACAAATATTCTCCGGCTCTCATGGATCCCGGCTCCCCCGCCGTGCGCACCCAAAAGCCGAAATCCAGGGCGCTGGCAATGACACCCCGTTGTTCCAACAAATCGCCGATGGGGTTCAGGCCCATACCCCTGTCCAACACCACTGTGACATCATTTTCCAAAGGTCCGGGCCGGTGGATCGTCACCACCACGTACACCAGTAGAGTCAGGGCCGCCAAAAACGTTAGGCTTACCGCCAGGCTGAAAATCCTGACCGCCACGCGGTACACGTCAACCTACCGGTGACAGCACCAAGGCGGCGTTGGTGCCGCCAAAGCCAAAGGAATTAGACAAAATCGCGCGCACTTCGCGTTCCTTCGGCTGTTTCGGAACCAAGTCCAAATCGCAACTAGGTGATGGCTCGTCCAAATTGATGGTGGGTGGCACCACCCCAGTGTTCATGGCCATGACCGAGTAAATCGCCTCGACGCTTCCCGCCGCGCCCAGAAGGTGGCCGATGGCCGATTTTGTCGACGACATGGATAAATTGTATGCATCGTCGCCAAACAGACGTTTGACAGCTCCCAATTCGATTTCATCCCCAAGGGGCGTCGAAGTGCCGTGGGCGTTGATGTAGTCGATGTCTGATGTGTTGAGGCCAGCCGCTTCCAGGGCCAATTCCATGGCCCGGTAGCCGCCGTTGCCGTCTTCCGACGGGGCGGTGATGTGGTGGGCGTCCCCGGACATTCCATAGCCGCGAATTTCGGCATATATCGTAGCACCCCGGGCCTTGGCGTGTTCCAGTTCTTCGACCACCACAATGCCTGAGCCCTCGCCCATCACGAAGCCATCGCGATCTTTGTCCCAGGGCCGCGATGCCCGTTGGGGGTCGTCGTTAAAGCCCGTGGACAGGGCCCGCGAGGCCGAGAACCCGGCCACGCCCAAACGGCAAATGGCGGCTTCGGCACCCCCGGCGATCATGACATCGGCTGCCCCCCGGGCAATCAGCTGGCTGGCGTCGCCGATGGCGTGGGCACCGGTGGAGCACGCTGTAACCACCGAATGATTGGGGCCCTTGAAGCCGTTGCGAATGGCCACGTGGCCAGATGCCAAATTGATTAGGGAGGCGGGGATAAAGAATGGGCTGAGTTTCCGCGCGCCGCGTTCTTTGACGGTGATGGCGCCTGCTTCGATGGTTTGCAGACCGCCGATGCCAGAGCCAATGATGACCCCCGTGCGCAGCAAGTCTTCTTCGCCATCGGGACGCCATCCCGCGTCATCCAACGCTTGTTCAGCTGCCGAGATCGCATAGACGATGAATTCGTCCATTTTGCGTTGATCTTTATTCGATACCCATTTTTCAGCATCAAATGCTGCGGGGTCGTCGTCCGTACCCGCCTTGGGCACCATGCAACCGATCTTGCACCGCAGATCTTCGGTGGAAAACCGATCGATAGTCTTGGCACCCGATCGGCATTCAAGCAGGGCCTGCCAATTGGCCTCCACCCCCACGCCCAAAGGCGTCACCAAACCCATCCCGGTGATGACGGATCGGCGCATGGTCAGACCATTTTCAATTGATTGGTGCGCGGCGGGCTAGGCACTTTGTTGCCCGGTTCCTGCATCCGGCCCACGCCCATGAGGACTAAACCCAAGGCTATGCAGGGGTTGAATTTTTTTCCAGAAAATCGACAGCGTCCTTGATCGTAAGGATCTTTTCCGCCGCATCATCAGGAATTTCGACGCTGAATTGCTCTTCGAACGCCATCACCAGCTCAACGGTATCAAGGCTATCGGCACCAAGATCGTCGATGAAGCTCGCATTTTCCTGAACTTTGTCTTTGTCCACACCCAGGTGCTCAACGACAATTTCCTTAACGCGTTCGGCGATATCACTCATGCAGGCCTGGCTCCCGGATTTAAAAGCTCAAAATTCTCCCGCCTCGGTACCCTTCCAATCAATGGGTCGATTGGAAAATCGTTGCGGTAAATGGTGGGTAACACACTTTGGCACTGAACAGCAACGCGACAATGTCTATTCGAAATAAAGCCCGAATTCAGTGCGGTTTTAGGCCTAAACCATCACCAAGCCACCGTTCACGTGCAGGGTTTGCCCCGTGATGTAAGCGCCTTCGTCACTGGCCAGGAACACGGCCGCCCCCGCAACATCCTCTGGCATTCCAAATTTGGCCGCTGGAATCCCCGCCATTAGGGTGTCTTTTTGGCTATCCGCCAGTGCCTGGGTCATCGGCGTATCGATGAAACCCGGGGCGATGCAGTTGGCAGTGACCCCCCGCGACGCCAATTCCCGGGCCAAGGATTTGGTCATTCCAACAAGCCCAGCCTTGGCGGCGGCGTAATTGGCCTGCCCGGCATTGCCCATTTCACCGACCACCGATGTGATGTTAATAATCCGTCCCCAGCGGCGCTTGGCCATGGCCCGCAAGGCCGGTTTGGAAACCAAGAACGCTGCGGTCAAATTTATATCCAAAACCGCCCGCCAGTCGTCCCCCGACATGCGCATCATCAGACCATCCCGGGTAATACCGGCGTTGTTGACGATGATATCCAGGGATCCCATGGCCTCTTCCGCCCGGGCCGACAGGCCCTCGGCCTGGGCCTCGTCGGACAAATCACAGGCCAGGGTGTGGCTGCGCTCCCCCAAGGTCGACGCCAAGTCGTCCAGAGCCGATTGGCGGGTGCCGGACAATGCCACTGTCGCCCCTTGTTCATGGAGCGCGGTGGCAATGGCGCCACCGATCCCCCCAGAGGCCCCGGTTACAAGGGCAGTTTTCCCAGTCAGATCAAACATATGTGCAGACCTACAACGATTTCAGGAAGGCTTCTACATCTTCCGGCGTTTCCACCGACACCGTCACCAAATCCCGGTTGATACGGCGATTGATGCCGGTCAGGACTTTGCCAGCCCCCACTTCGACGAGGGTATCAACACCGGCGGCCCCCATGGCATCGACGGTTTCCCGCCAGCGCACCCGGCTGGTGATTTGCTGTTCCAACAATTCACGGATCTCTTCCGCATCAGAAACAGGAGCCGCCGTCACATTGGCCACCACCGGCGTCAGAGGCGATCGCAAATCGGCAGAGCCCAAGACATCGTGCATGACCTCGGCTGCCGGAGCCATCAGCGGTGAATGAAAGGCGGCGCTGACGCCCAGACGCACGGCGCGCTTTGCCCCAGCCTCTTTGGCCAGTTCTTCGGCGACATCCAACGCCGGTTCGTGGCCACTGATCACCACCTGTCCGGGCCCATTGTCGTTGGCAACAACACAGATTTGTCCAGTCTTTTTTGCAGCAAAGTCAACGACTTCTTCTGCCATCTTAATGTCGGCACCCAATAACGCCGACATGGAGCCATCGGCACCGGTATCCTGTTTGGCCTGGGCCCCGGCGCGCTTCATGGCGGCACCGCGGGCATCCAACAGGCGGGCGGCATCGGCCAATGTCAGGGCCCCGGCGGCGGCTAGGGCTGCATATTCGCCCAGGCTGTGCCCCGCCACGAAGGCGGCCCTCCCCCCAACGTCCAGTCCGCCCTGGTTGGTTAGAACCCTTAGCACCGCCATGCTTACGGCCAACAAAGCGGGCTGGGCGTTTTCGGTGGCTGTCAGGTCATCGCCTGGGCCTTCGAACACAATGCGGCTGAGGGCGCGGCCAAGGGCGTCGTCCACCTCTTCAAATACTTGCCGGGCCTCGGGGAAGGCCTCTGCCAAGGGCATACCCATGCCCACATGCTGGGACCCCTGACCGGGAAAAACCAACGCTAGCGTCATATGTTACGTGCTCCAGATCCGACCACCGGGCTTCAACCCTGGCCCCGAGTTTTACAGGGCGAGAGACGGGGGCTGTCAAGAACACCTGACAGGCTTGCGCCAATCCGCCCCGACTTGCGCAAACCGGCCAATCGGCTATATTCCCGCCAACTTCTTGCCGGGCGCAGTCCGGCTATGGATCCGCTCAGTGTTCGGCAAGCCGGACCGGGGTCCCGATACAGCCAGAAGGAGAGACGATTGCCTTACTACGAGAGCGTATTTCTCGTGCGCGCCGATGTTTCCTCGCAACAAGTGGAAGCCTTGGCCAAATCCTTTACCGATATCATCGCTGATAACGGCGGCGCGGTTACAAAAACCGAGCATTGGGGTTTGCGCACACTTGCCTATCGGATCAAAAAGAACCGCAAGGCCCATTACGTCATGTTCAACATCGACAGCCCGGCACCAGCCGTTCTGGAGATGGAACGGAACATGGCACTGAACGAAGACGTTCTGCGGACCCTGACATTGCGGGTTGACGAGCTGGAGGAAGAACCTTCAGCAATTATGGCGTCCAAGGGCCGCGATGACCGTGGTCGTCGGGACCGGGGACCGCGCAGCGATGGTCCTCCACCGGCAACGGCAGCCAAGACGGACGCAAAAGAGGCCGCGCCAACAGCGGCGGCCGCCGACGTAAAAGAGGCACCGCCAGCAGCGGCCCCAGCGGCAGCGGACACAAAAGAGGACGCAAAAGACGCAGCCCCCGCCGCTGCCAAGACGGACGCTGCGGCACCGGAACAATCGGATGACAGCGCCGCCGCCTCGGATACCGCCGAAGGCGCCTCAGATACGGCCCCTGCCACCCCGGCTGAAGGAGAAGACAAGTGAGCCCCAGAGAGCAAGGCGGCGATAGCCGCGGCGACAGCCGCGGTGGACCAGGTGCCGGTGCCGGAGCAAGTGCCGGAGCCGGAGGTGCACGCAAGACTTTTAGTCGGCGGCGCAAGACCGATCCGTTCAGCAGCCCTGACGCACCAAAAATCGACTACAAGGACGTCAAGCTGTTGTCCCGATACATTTCAGAACGTGGGAAGATTGTGCCAAGCCGCATCACTGCGGTTTCGGCTGGCCCCCAGCGCGAGCTGGCACGGGCGATCAAGCGGGCCAGGTTTTTGGCCCTTCTCCCCTATGTGAACGACTAGGGAGAGCCTCATGGAAATCATCCTGTTGCAGCGTGTGGAAAGTCTTGGCGAAATGGGCGAAGTGGTCCGCGTCAAAGACGGCTTTGCCCGTAATTATTTGTTGCCCCAAAGCCTTGCTCTGCGGGCCAACGCTGAAAATCGCGAAAAATTTGAACACCAACGGAAAGACCTGGAAAAGGCCAATGCCGACAGGCGTTCTGCGGCCGAACTGGTGTCTTCTGATTTGGACGGCACCACCTGCGTGCTGATCCGCCAGGCCAGCGAAGCGGGTCAGCTGTACGGCTCTGTAACCGCCGCCGACGTGGCAGAAGCCGTAAGCAACGACGCAACCACCGTGGCGCGTCGTCAGGTCAAGTTGGACAAACCCATTAAGACATTGGGCGTGCACGCCGTGCGGGTTTTCCTGCATCCGGAAGTCCCGGCAGTGGTTCAAATCGTCGTCGCCCGCACGGAAGAAGAAGCGGAAAGCCAGTTGAAAACTGGAAACGCAGACGTAGATGGCGACAGCCAGGAAGCAGACTCCGCAGCAGAAGCCCAAGAGGCCTCGGAAGATTTCTTCGAAGAAGGTGCCGGGCCGGAGTCTTTGGACGGTGATGAGAGCGATGAGGGTGACGCGGAGACCGAGGCGAGTGCTGCGCCGGAGGCCGACAAGGCGGAGTAACCACAGCCGCGACGCTACAGGCGGTCAAAAGTCACACCCAGCACCAACCTGAACGTGTCTTGGGGGTTTTCCCCCATCGCATGGTTTGATATTATCCCAGAAGCGCATAGGAGGCGCGGGGATGATATTGCTTGGCCCCGCTCTGAAGGCGATGATCGTCAAAGGGCGGTTAACGGTCATAGACAGCGACGGCAAACGGCACGAGTTCATCGGCTCGGCGTCAGGCCCCTCCCTTACCCTTAATTTTCTACGGCGTACCCTGCCCATGCGGTTGGCATTGCGCCCCGATCTTGCCCTTGGCGAAGCCTATATGGATGGCTCCCTGACCATCGAGGGCGGCGACATTTTCGAAGCCATGGCGTTTCTGATGGACAACGCCGAACGGTCCGGGGGCTTTCGCCTGCGCCGGTGGGGCCGATCCTTGAATTTTTGGATGCGCCGACTGCAACAACGTAATGCCATGCCAGCGGCGCGGCGTAACGTCGCACACCATTACGATTTGTCCGGCGGCCTGTACGAGCTTTTTCTGGATGCGGATCGCCAATATTCCTGTGCCTATTACATGTCGGAAAACGAAAGCCTGGCTGGCGCCCAGCGCAACAAGAAACTGCACATCGCCGCCAAGCTGATGCTCGACCAACCGGACCTAAAAATTCTCGATATTGGGTCCGGCTGGGGGGGGCTTTCCCTGGATTTGGCCCGCATGTCACACGCCAAGGTCACCGGCGTCACCCTGTCCCAGGAACAGGCCAAGATTTCCCAACAACGGGCCGCCAAATCAGGACTGGCCGACGATGTGACGTTCCGGCTTCAGGACTACCGCGCTGTTGATGAAACCTTTGATCGCATCGTTTCCGTCGGCATGTTCGAACATGTGGGGGTTTCCAGATATCCGGAATTTTTCGCCAAATGCGGTGAATTGCTGGCGGACGACGGGGTTGGATTGCTGCACACCATTGGCCGATCCAGTGGCCCGGCGGCCACCGGCGACTGGGTGCGCAAATACATTTTCCCCGGTGGCTACATGCCGGCGCTGTCCGAGGTAATCCCGGCCATTGAACAAGCCGGGCTGTTCATCACCGACATCGAATTTTTGCGATTTCATTACGCCGACACCCTGCGCGACTGGCGCCTAAGATTTAACGCCAATCGCCACAAGGTCGCCAAAATTTACGACGAACGGTTCTGCCGCATGTGGGAATTTTACCTGGCAGCGTCGGAAGCCGCCTTTCGGTTTTCCGCCCACGAGGTGTTTCAAATTCAGTTCGCCAAACGCAAGGACACCGTGCCCGACACCCGGGATTACATGTTCGAATGGGAACGCGCCCACCGGGATCAATCCCCGCCATCCACAGGGTGTGGATGATTGTTATCCAGATATTTTTGCACTGATCCGGGCCTCGTGTGATGGGGAGACTCCCCGCGCGGTGGACGCCTGTGTTACACCAGTGGTCATGGAGCAAGAGGCACCAACATCCAACCTTTCGGCCGTCGACGACGCCCAAGGGGACGGATCAATCGATGGCATAGAGTACCGCGAAGCTCCCCATAACACCGAAGCCGAACAGGCCTTGCTGGGTGCCATTCTGGTCAAAAACGAAGCGGCCCATCGGGTCTCGGAATTCCTAGAAGCCGAACATTTTTACGAACCAGTGCACGGGCGGATTTACGACGCCGCTATGCAAATCATCGAGCGCGGCCAGCACGCCACACCGATCACCTTGAAATCATATTTCGAGCGCGACGAAGCCCTGGCCGACGTGGGCAGCGATGCGTATTTGGCGCGTCTGGCGGGGGCCGCCGTCACCATCATCAACGCCGAAGACTATGGCCGGGTGATTTATGACTGCTTCTTGCGCCGGGAATTAATCACGGTCGGCGAGGATGTGGTGAACACGGCCTATGAACCCGCCGTGGACGAAACCGCCATCGGCCAAATCGAAGTGGCGGAAACCGCCCTGTTCCGGCTGGCGGAATCCGGGTCCCACGAGGGCGGATTCCAAACCTTTTCCAATTCCGTCATCAACGCCATCGACCGGATCGAAGGGGCGTATAAATCCGATTCAAGGCTGGTGGGGGTCAGCACCGGATTAACCGATCTGGATAAAATGCTGGGAGGTTTGCAGCGATCCGATCTGGTGATCCTAGCCGGGCGCCCCAGCATGGGCAAAACGGCCCTGGCCACCAACATTGCGTTCAGCGCCGCCCGCGCCTTTCGCCAAGAAACCGATGAAAGCGGCACCAAGAAGACCGTGGATGGCGCGGTGGTCGGGTTCTTTTCCCTGGAAATGGCCGCCGACCAGCTGGCGTCACGGATCTTGGCCGAGGTTGCCCAGATATCATCCGAAAAATTGCAGCGCGGGGAGTTGACCAACGATCAATTCATCAAGGTTGCGAACGCGTCCAAAGAAATTCAGTCACTGCCCTTCTTTATCGATGACACCCCTGCGCTTTCCGTGGCCGCATTGCGGACCCGGGCACGGCGGCTGAAACGCCAACACGGGTTGGGGCTGATCGTGGTTGATTACCTGCAACTGCTGCGGCCTGCGGGAAAATCATCCCTGGAGCACCGGGTCCAGGAAGTTTCGCAAATCACCCAGGCTTTGAAGGCTTTGGCCAAAGAGCTTGATGTGCCGGTGCTGGCCCTGTCCCAGCTTTCTCGTGCGGTGGAGCAACGGGAAGACAAGCGGCCGTTGCTGTCAGATTTGCGGGAATCCGGATCCATCGAACAAGACGCCGACGTGGTGATGTTCATTTACCGGGACGAATATTATCGCGAGCGCCGGGAGCCAGAGGAAAAGGGCACCGAGGAATATTTCAATTGGCAGAAAAAGATGGAAGAGGTCCACAACGTGGCCGAGGTCATAATCGGCAAGCAACGCCATGGACCCACGGGTAAGGTCGATTTGTTCTTCAAGCCTGAATTCACCAAATTTGGCAACATGGAACGATCGGACCACATTCCCGATCAGGCCCCCTACTAGGCCGATTTTTCCAGCGCCTTTGGGCTATCTGAACTAGGGTACGCGCCAGATGGCTGGTATCCAAGAAACACCAATCAGTTCTGCCGCCGGGGGTGCAGTGCGCATCGATCTGGGGGCTTTAGGCGCCAATTGGCGGCTGTTGGTTGAAACCGCAGCCCCTGCCACATGCGCCGCTGTCGTCAAAGCCGACGCCTATGGCATCGGCATGGCACCGGTCGCATCCACACTGGCGGCCGCCGGATGCACAACATTTATTGTTGCCTCGTTGAACGAAGCCGTGGCGTTGCGCGGCGTTTTGGGGGCGGCCGCGACCATCCTGGTGTTGAACGGCCTTTTGCCGGGAACCGCCAAGGACACCCAAGCCCATGGCATCGTTCCGGTCATCAACGATTTGGCGCAGCTCCAGGAGTGGCAGAACCTGGCCCAAGGGTCCGACAGCGTTCTGCCCACCGTCCTTCATGCCGATACCGGAATGAACCGATTGGGCCTGACGCCGGAGGACGTTGGGGTGGTCAGCAACGAGCCCGAACGTATGACAGGACTTGATCTGAAATTGGTCATGAGCCACTTGGCCTGTGCCGACGACCCGGACAACCCCAAGAACAATGCCCAGCTGCTGGAATTCTTGCGGCAAAAGGCGGCATTAATGCCCGCTTCTGCCAGCATGGCGGCATCGTCAGGGATCTTTTTGGGGCCAGGATTTCATTTCGAAATTGTCCGCCCTGGCCTTGCGCTATACGGCGGGAATCCGACCCCAAATGCCCCCAATCCAATGGCGGAAGTGGTTCAAATTAAAGGGAAAATCGTCCAAGTCCGTGACGTTGACTCGCCCCAGACCGTTGGCTATGGTGCCGCCTTCCCGGTGACCAAACCGTCGATTCTTGCAACGGTCGCCGTCGGATATGCCGATGGGATTTTGCGCGCACTCGGTGACAAAAAAGACGGCAAAGTGTGGGGCTCCATTGGCGGTGTCTCCGTGCCCGTTGTCGGCCGAATTTCCATGGATCTTCTGACAGTCGACGTGACGGAGGTTGCAACCGACGCCGCCCACCCCGGCGCTTGGGTCGATTTGATCGGGGGCGACGCCATGTCTTTGGAAGACGCCGCCGCCGCCGCCGCCACCATCCCGTACGAAATTCTTACCTCTATGGGCGCACGCTATCATCGCCAATATGTCGGTGGGGCTGACTAGACCCATGTTCGTCATCACATTTCTTGCCACCATCGGCCGCACATTTCTGAATTTTCTGCGGGTCAGCGGTCGGCTGGCGATGTTCGCCGGCAGGGCCATGGATGCGGTGATCCGCCCGCCGTTTTATCCCCGCCTGATTCTGAAACAAATGGCCTCCATCGGCTATTACTCGTTGCCCGTGGTGGGCCTGACCGCCCTTTTCACCGGTATGGTTTTGGCCCTGCAAATCTTTTTGGGGTCGGCACGGTTCAACGCCGAAAGCGCCGTGGCCTCGATTGTAGTGATAGGGATTACCCGTGAAATTGGCCCTGTCATCGCCTCGCTGATGGTTGCCGGGCGGGTTGGCGCCGCCATCGCCGCCGAAATCGGCACCATGCGAGTCACAGAACAAATTGATGCCCTGACCACATTGGCGACAAATCCTTTCCGCTATTTGGTCGCACCGCGCCTGATCGCGGCGGTATTGACGTTGCCCATATTGGTGCTGATCGCCGACATCGTCGGGGTGTTCGGGGCCTACACGGTGGGGGTCGTAAAGCTGGGATTCAGCCCAGTGGCCTATATCCAGAACAGCTTGGATTTTCTCCAGGTCATGGACGTTGTGTCCGGCCTGGCCAAGGCTGCGGTGTTCGGTTTCATCATCGCTTTGATGGGCTGCTATCACGGCTATTACAGCCGCGGCGGGGCTCAAGGGGTAGGCAAGGCGACCACCAATGCGGTGGTATCGGCGTCTATTTTGCTGCTCTCAGCCGATTATGTCTTAACTGAACTTTTCTTTGCCCAATAATGACTTACCCACAGACCCTAACAATTAAGGTTATGTTGTGACGCCAAAGATCAAGCTGTCTGGCGTTCGCAAATCCTTTGGCCAAAAGATGGTCCTGGATGGGGTGGATCTGGAGATCGCCCCCGGCCAATCGGTGGTGGTGATCGGCGGCTCAGGCGTCGGCAAATCGGTTTTGCTGAAATGCATTTTGGGGCTGGTCACTCCCGATGAGGGATCCATCGAAGTGGACGGCGTCGAAGTCACTGGGCTGCGCGGTGGGGCCCGTTCCGAGGTCTTGCGCAAATTCGGCATGCTGTTCCAAAGCGCCGCCCTGTTCGACAGTTTGACCGTTTGGGAAAACGTCGCATTTGGCCTGATAGAGGGTGCCGGGATGGCACGGGGCCCAGCCCACACCAAGGCCATCGAAACCCTGGCCCGGGTGGGATTAGCCGAAGACGTGGCCGAACTGGACCCGGCTGAACTGTCCGGGGGTATGAAAAAGCGCGTGGGCCTGGCCCGCGCCATCGCCACCACGCCGGAAATCTTGTTCTTTGACGAGCCCACCACGGGCTTGGACCCGATTATGGGGGATGTGATCAACGACCTGATCGCCAAAAGCGTGCGGGAATTGGGGGCCACGGCTTTGTCCATCACCCACGATTTGGCCAGTGCCCGCAAAATCGCCGACCGCATTGCCATGCTTCATGACGGGCGGATCATTTGGCAGGGTCCGGTGGCGGATGTGGATCATTCCGGCAACGATCACGTGGATCAATTCATCCATGGGCGGGCAGACGGGCCGATCCAAATGCAGGTGCTGAAACCGTGAGCCGATCGAAGTCCCGGTTTGTCTGCCAATCTTGTGGCACCGCCACATCCAAATGGGCCGGGCGGTGTGAATCCTGCGGCGAATGGAACACCTTGGTGGAAGAAGGCGGCACCGAGGCCACGCCAAAGGGCCTGTCCGCAGGCTCCGGCAAATCCCTTGATGTAGAAACCTTGTCCGCCAAATCACCGCAATTGGAACGCCTCCACACCGGCATCGGCGAATTCGACCTGGCCTGTGGGTCCGGATTGGCCCCGGGGGCTGCCCTGTTGGTGGCGGGGGAACCCGGCATCGGCAAATCCACCTTGCTGCTGCAAGCCGCGGGAAACATGGCCAACCAGGGCATCAACTGCCTGTACGTGACCGGCGAAGAAGCCGTGGAGCAAATTCGCCATCGGGCGGCGCGCCTTGGCCTAGCCACCGCACCGGTGCGTTTGACCGCCGCCAACAATGTGCGGGACATCTTGGCGACGGTGCACAAAGGCGGCCCGGCGGCTGTGGTGATCATCGATTCCATCCAAACCATGTTCGTGGATAATTTGGAGTCTGCCCCAGGGTCGGTGGCTCAGGTTCGGGCCAGCGCCCAGGCATTGATCGCCCAGGCAAAAAAGGACGGGTTTTGCCTGGTGATGTTGGGCCACGTGACCAAAGAAGGCACCATCGCCGGCCCACGGGTGCTGGAACACATGGTTGATACCGTGCTGAATTTCGAAGGCGAC
Source organism: Alphaproteobacteria bacterium (assembly GCA_018658465.1). Classification (GTDB taxonomy): domain Bacteria; phylum Pseudomonadota; class Alphaproteobacteria; order UBA2966; family CAIVPW01; genus JABHVE01. The sequence continues at coordinate 340 of JABHVE010000094.1, read as the reverse complement.
CGCAGCCACCAGTTCCGCATATTGCGCGCGGTGAAAAACCGTTTCGGCGCCACGGACGAAATTGGCGTATTCGAAATGACCGGCGCTGGGCTGGCCGAGGTGGCCAATCCGTCGGCGCTGTTTTTATCCGATGATGACCAATCGGCCAGCGGCACATCGGTGTTTGCCGGCATCGAAGGCACCCGGCCGCTGTTGGTGGAAATCCAAGCCTTGGTGGCACCATCGCCGTTGGGCACCCCGCGCCGGGCAGTGGTGGGCTGGGATCAGGCTAGGCTTTCCATGGTGTTGGCGGTGTTGGATGCCCGATGTGGATTCGCCATGGCCGGGCGCGACGTATTTT
>JABHVE010000071.1 GCA_018658465.1 Alphaproteobacteria bacterium | reverse complement strand
TGCACCGTTCGGCGGGGGTCCAGGAATGGTGATGCGGCCCGATGTGCTTGGAAAGGCCATCGATTCGGCGCGGGCTGCCGGGACCGAAGACATGCCGTTGATTTACTTGTCTCCCAGGGGGCGACGCTTAGATCAACAAAGGGTGCGTGACCTAAGTATCGGTTCGGGGGTGACCCTGATTTGCGGCCGGTTCGAAGGTGTGGATCAGCGAGTGCTGGACCAACGGGATGTGGAAGAAATAAGCCTCGGGGATTTTGTCCTGTCCGGGGGGGAACCGGCGGCGCTGGCACTGATTGACGCAGTGGTAAGGCTGCTACCCGGTGTGATTGGGGACAAAACGTCGGCGGTCGAAGAAAGTTTCGAGAAGGGATTATTGGAGTACCCCCAGTACACCAGACCCCGAGAATGGGAAGATCAAAAAGTTCCGGAAGTTTTGCTGGGGGGTGACCACGAAAAGATAAAAGCGTGGCGGCGAGACCAAGCGGAAGCGGTAACAAAAGAACGCCGAGACGATTTGTGGCAAACCTATCAAGGGTCAGACCAACAAAGCGGCGGCAAGGCACGAACGAAAAGGTAATGCCATGGATATGCTAAGCGAATTCAACACAGCCCAGGCGCAAGCTCTGGATGCCGAGCGCCCTGTTCCCGAATTTGCACCGGGTGACACGGTGCGCGTGAACGTGAAGGTCATCGAAGGTAGCCGCGAACGCATTCAGGCCTTTGAAGGCGTGTGCATCGCCCGCCGGAACCGTGGGCTGAATACGTCGTTCACGGTGCGCAAAATTTCCTATGGCGAAGGGGTGGAGCGCATTTTCCAGCTTTATTCCCGCAACATCGCCGGTGTTGACGTTGTCCGCCGTGGCGTTGTCCGCCGCGCCAAGCTTTATTACCTGCGTGGGCTTTCGGGCAAACGCGCACGTATCGCCGAAAAGCAAGAATGGCGGGACACAAAGGCCAAGGGCACCGCCAAGGGCACGGCGACAGAAGAAAAATAACACCCGGCGCAAGCGCCCGCGCCGGCCCTTTGAATAAGGGACGATCCGGCGCAAAAATTTTTTAGCGAAGGCCAGTGATGGCTATTCCAAGTACTCTGTTCGATAAAATTTGGGACACCCACGTAGTGGACGTCGCCGACGACGGCACGACCCTGTTGTACGTGGATCGTCACTTGGTACACGAAGTCACGAGCCCCCAGGCGTTTGAAGGCCTGCGGCTAGCCGGGCGCAAAGTTCGGCGGCCGGATTTGACCTTGGCCGTGGCAGATCACAACGTGCCCACCATTGGCCGCGACCAAGGCATTGTTGACCCACAAGCCAAGATCCAGGTGGCGACGCTGGAGGCCAATTGCGCCGAATTCGGCATCCAATATTTTCCCATGGACGATGTGCGCCAAGGGATTGTCCACGTGGTGGGCCCCGAACAGGGCATGACCCAACCGGGCATGACCATTGTCTGCGGCGATTCCCATACCGCCACCCACGGGGCGTTCGGGGCCTTGGCCTTTGGCATTGGCACGTCCGAGGTCGAACACACCCTGGCCACCCAAACGTTGTTGCAACGGCGGCCCAAAACCATGCGCATCACCATCGATGGCGCACTGCCATTGGGTGTGACCGCCAAGGATTTGATTTTGGCCGCGATCGGGTTGATTGGGACGGCAGGTGCCACCGGCCACGTCATTGAATATGCCGGGTCTGCTATTCGCGGCCTGTCGATGGCTGGGCGCATGACCGTGTGCAATATGTCCATCGAAGCAGGCGCACGGGCCGGGCTGATCGCCCCCGACGACACCACGTTCGATTACTTGCGCGGGCGGCCAATGGCACCCCAGGGTGAGGCGTTTGATCAAGCGGTCGCCGAGTGGTGCTTGTTGGCATCGGATCCCGACGCCACATTTGACAACGAAATCACCCTCGACGCCGCCGACATTGCCCCCCAAATCACATGGGGGACAAGCCCCGAAGACGTGGTGCCGGTGACGGGTGCAGTGCCAAACCCAGCCGACCAATCGGACGACGGGCGACGGGCAAAAATGGAACGATCCTTGGATTATATGGACTTGGCCGCGGGCACCCAGATGACCGACATCCCTATCGACCGAGTGTTCATTGGCAGCTGCACCAACGGCCGCATGGAAGATTTGCGCGCTGCCGCCCAGGTCGCCCAGGGTCGGACCGTGGCCAGCACCGTCAGTGCCATGGTGGTTCCCGGTTCAGGATTAATCAAACTTCAGGCGGAAAAAGAAGGCTTGGATAAGATTTTTCTGGATGCCGGGTTCGAGTGGCGGGACGCCGGGTGCTCCATGTGCCTGGCCATGAACGCCGACGTTCTGGAACCGGGCGAACGCTGCGCATCCACGTCAAATCGCAACTTCGAAGGCCGTCAGGGTCGCGGTGGGCGCACCCATTTGGTCAGCCCCGCCATGGCGGCGGCGGCGGCGGTGTCCGGCCATCTTACCGATGTCCGAGATTTGAAAGACTAGGAGCGCGCTGATGGATAAGTTCACCACCCTTTCGGGCGTCGCTGCCCCTTTGCCAATGGTCAATGTTGATACCGACATGATCATTCCAAAGCAGTTCTTGAAGACCATCAAACGCACCGGTTTGGGGGTGCATTTGTTCGATGAGCTCAGGCGCACCCCGGATGGCAAAGAAATTGATGATTTTGTCCTGAACCAGCCCTTGTTCCATGACGCCTGCATTCTGATCGCCGGGGCCAATTTTGGCTGCGGGTCAAGCCGCGAGCACGCCCCGTGGGCGCTGGCGGATTACGGCCTGCGGGCAATCATTGCCCCCAGTTTTGCTGACATATTTTTCAACAATTGCTTTCAAAACGGCATGCTACCTATCGTTTTGCCCGAGGATGTGATTGCCGAACTCATGGAAGAGGCCTCCAAGGGCGCTAACCACACGTTCACGATTGATTTACCAGGTCAGCGTATAATCCGCCCCGGCGGAGAAGAAATTGCGTTCGAAGTGGATCCATTTCGCAAGGAATGCTTGCTGAATGGGTTGGACGATATCGGGCTCACGTTGAAGAGATCCGAAAAAATTTCGGCATTTGAAGACAACCAGCGTGCTGCGCAGCCTTGGTCGGCGGCGCGCGCGCCTCAATAATTTGGAGTTCCAAAGAGTATGGCCAATTTGGGTACTTTACTGTTTTTGCCCGGTGACGGGATCGGACCAGAGGTCATGGACGAAGTCCGCCGGGTGGGCGCGTGGCTTACCAAGGCACGCGGTCATGAATTCGAAATCGTCGAAGGCTTGGTCGGCGGCGCGTCCTATGACGCCCATGGCACGCCTTTGACCGATGACACCTTGGAACAGGCGAAAGGCGCGGATGCCGTGCTTCTTGGTGCCGTGGGCGGGCCGAAGTGGGATGATCTGGACTTCGCGGTGAAGCCGGAACGCGGTCTGCTGCGCCTGCGCAAAGAAATGGATTTGTACGCCAACCTGCGCCCAGCCGTGGTGTTTGATGCCCTGGTTGATGCGTCGTCCTTGAAGCCTGATTTGGTTTCCGGGCTGGATATCCTGATTGTTCGCGAACTGACCGGCGGCGTTTATTTCGGTGAACCCCGAGGGATCGAAGACTTGGGCGATGGCACTTTCCGCGGGGTCAACACCCAGGTTTACGAAACGGAAGAAATTCGCCGGGTTGGCCGTGTGGCTTTTGATCTGGCACGCCAACGAGACAGCCGGGTGTGCTCGGTGGAAAAATCCAACGTGATGGAATCTGGCCTGTTATGGCGCAATGAAATGGACAAGCTTCACCAGGCGGAGTACGCCGATATGGACCTTTCCCACATGTATGCCGACAATTGCGCAATGCAGCTTGTACGGGAGCCAAAGCAGTTTGACGTGATCGTCACCGACAATCTTTTTGGCGACATGTTGTCGGACGAGGCGGCGATGCTGACCGGGTCGTTGGGCATGCTTCCCAGCGCGTCCTTGGGCAACACAGACGTCAACGGCCGCCGCGCGGCGCTGTACGAGCCGGTGCACGGCAGCGCCCCAGACATTGCTGGAACGGGCGCGGCAAACCCTCTGGCGACGATTTTAAGCTTTGCCATGATGTTGCGGTATTCGTTCGGTCTTGAATCCGAAGCCGCCGCAATCGAAGTCGCGGCCGGGGAGATTCTGAAGGGCGGCCTGCGCACGGCGGACATCATGCAGCCGGGTATGGCAAAGGTTTCCACCCATGTGATGGGAGAAGCCTTGATTGGTGAATTACAAAAATCCGAGGTGGCCGTGGCCTAGGTCGCCGCGAACGCAGGAAAAACAAAGGGCAAGACAATGGGATATCGCGTAGCCGTAGTGGGTGCCACCGGCAGAGTCGGCGGCGAAATGCTGAACATTCTGGATGAACGGCAGTTCGACGTGGATGAAGTCGCTGCTGTGGCGTCGGAACGGTCGGCTGGCAAGGAAGTCAGCTTTGGCCAGGATGATGTGCTGAAGGTCCAGGCCCTGGATACGTTCGATTTCAGCGGCTGGGATTTGGCGTTGTTTTCCCCCGGCGCCAAGGTTTCGGCTGAATTTGCGCCAAAGGCCGCGGCCGCCGGCTGCACGGTGATCGACAACACATCCCAGTTCCGCATGGACCCCGACGTGCCATTGGTGGTGCCAGAGGTCAACGCCGACGCGATCAAAGGCTTCACCGCCAAAAATATCATTGCGAACCCGAATTGTTCGACCATCCAAATGGTGGTGGCGTTAAAGCCCCTGCACGATCGCGCGAAGATTAAACGCGTGGTGGTGTCCACTTACCAATCCACATCAGGGGGCGGTAGTGCCGCTATGGACGAACTGTTTGACCAAACCAAGGGGATTTATTCCACGGTTGCGCCAAAACCAAAGCAGTTTCCAAAGCAAATCGCGTTCAATGTGATTCCCCACATCGATGTGTTCATGGAAGACGGCTACACCAAAGAAGAATGGAAGATGGTGGCCGAGACAAAGAAAATCTTGGACCCGTCCATCAAGCTGACGGCCACCTGTGTGCGCGTGCCCGTGTTCGTGGGCCACGCCGAATCCGTGAACGTGGAATTCGAGAACCCGCTGTCGGCCGACGAAGCCCGGGACATCTTGCGGGAATCCCCCGGTTTGATGGTGGTGGATAGCCCGGCGGATAACGGCTATGTGACGCCGGTGGACAGTGCGGGTGAATCGGCCACCTTTGTGAGCCGTATTCGCGAAGATGCCACGGTAGAAAACGGTCTGAATCTGTGGGTGGTGGCCGACAATTTGCGCAAAGGTGCCGCCCTGAATTCGGTGCAAATTGCCGAATTATTGGTGACCGGGAAGCATCTAAAGGCTTCATAAAATTGGGCGGTTGGGTTTGGCCTCCGTTGACGGGGCCGAATCCCCGGCCCTACACTCCGACCATGGATCGGCAGCCACAGGCGCTGCCCGGAGAATTCATGGCAAATTCCAACCGGCCACTGTCTCCCCACCTGCAGGTCTATCGACCTCAGTGGACAATGATGTTGTCAATCCTGCACCGAATCACCGGGGTTGCCTTGGGATTGGGGACCTTATTGTTGGCTTGGTGGCTGGTGGCCGCCGCCACCGGCCCCGATGCATTTGCCACAGCGCAAAAAATCGTTGGCTCTATCCCGGGGCGCTTCGTGCTGTTGGGATTCACCTTTTCACTGTTTTACCACTTGGCCAACGGCATACGGCATCTGTTCTGGGATGTGGGCGTGGGGTTTGAGCTAAAAGCCGCGCAAAAATCCGGCTGGTTCGCTCTGGTTCTGGCCGTGGTTCTGACAATCGCGTCCTGGTACGTGGGCTATGCCATGCGAGGCCAAGTATGACCCTGAAGTCTCCGTTAGGTCAGGCGCGGGGTATGGGTTCGGCGCGCAAAGGTGCCGATCTTTGGTGGCTGCAACGAGTCACCGCCGTCGCCCTGATCCCCCTATCCATCTGGTTGATGGCATCATTGGTTTCGCTGACCGGCGCCGACCATGCCCGTTTCACCGAATGGGTGGCATCGCCGATCAACGCCGTGGCCCTGTTGTTGGCCATTTCAACTTCGTTTTATCATTTCAAGGTGGGCATGGACGTTGTCATCGAAGACTATGTGCATTCCGAAGGCATCAAAATCGCCAGCCTGTTGTTCACCACATTCGCCACCGTTTTGGTGGGCGCTGTCTGCGCGTTCGCAGTCCTAAAATTGGCTTTGTAAATATGGCTCCAGCGTATCCAATCATCGACCACACCTATGATGTTGTGGTCGTCGGAGCCGGTGGCGCGGGCTTGCGCGCCGCATTGGGCATGGCCGAAGCCGGCCTGCGCACCGCTTGCATTACCAAGGTCTTCCCAACCCGCAGCCATACAGTGGCGGCCCAAGGGGGTATTTCTGCCGCCCTGGGCAACATGGGCGAAGACGATTGGCGCTGGCACATGTACGACACCGTCAAAGGATCTGACTGGCTGGGCGACCAGGACGCCATCGAATTCATGGTCAAAGCCGGCCCCGAAGCGGTCATTGAATTAGAGCATTACGGGGTGCCGTTTTCGCGCACGGATGATGGCCGCATTTATCAGCGGGCGTTCGGCGGCATGACCACAAACTTTGGCGAAGGCCAAGCCATGCGCACCTGCGCCGCCGCCGACCGCACGGGCCACGCAATTTTGCACGCGCTCTATCAGCAATCCTTGAAACACGACGCAAAGTTTTTCATTGAATATTTCGCCATGGATTTGATCATGGACGAAGACGGGGCATGCCGGGGCATCATGGCGTGGAACCTGGAAGACGGCACCATCCATCGGTTCCGATCCCACATCGTGGTCATGGCCACCGGCGGTATGGGACGCATGTATCAATCAACGACTGCCGCCCACACTTGCACCGGCGATGGCTGTGGCATGGCGTTGCGCGCCGGACTGCCTCTGCAAGACATGGAATTCGTGCAGTTCCATCCCACCGGTATTTATGGATCCGGGGTGCTGGTCACCGAAGGCGCCCGCGGTGAAGGCGGGTTTTTGGCAAATTCCAAGGGCGAACGGTTCATGGAAACCTATGCCCCCAGCGCCAAGGATTTGGCGTCTCGAGACGTGGTCAGCCGGGCCATTTCGCTGGAAATTCGCGCAGGTCGCGGCGTCGGTGAGGACGGCGATCACATCCATCTTCATGTGGATCATCTGGGTGACAGTGTTCTGAACGAACGGCTGCCTGGGGTCATCGAAAATGGCCGGGTTTTCGCAGGGGTCGATGTGACCAAGGAACCGATCCCGGTTGTTCCCACCGCCCATTACAACATGGGCGGTATCCCCACCAACATTGCGGGGGAAGCGTTGATCCCAACCGAGGCAGACCCCAAAGCCGTGGTTCCGGGATTGATGGCCATCGGCGAGGGCAGCTGCGTTTCGGTGCACGGAGCCAATCGCCTGGGATCAAATTCGCTGTTGGACTTGGTGGTGTTCGGGCGGGCTGCCGCCGATTATGCCGCCGATAATTTAGAACCAGATTCCACCCACAAGGAATTGCCGAAAGATGCCGGTGATGCCGCCCTTGATCGACTAGATCGCTTCCGCCACGCCGACGGCGGAACACCCACGGCAAACATCCGCAAGGCCATGCAGAAAACCATGCAGGAAACCTGTGCCGTTTTCCGCACCGAAGAATTACTGGACGAAGGCAAGACCAGAATGGCGGAGGTTTGGGACATGATGCCCGATATCGCCGTTTCCGATCGCTCAATGATATGGAACACCGACCTGGTCGAAACGTTGGAGCTGGATAATTTGGTGCGCCAGGCCATGGTCACCTTGCATTCTGCCGCCACCCGCAAAGAAAGCCGTGGTGCTCATGCCAGGGAAGACTTCAAAGACCGGGACGACGAAAATTGGATGAAGCACAGCGTTTCTAGGTTGGACGAAAATGGCAATGTCACGATGATGTACCGGGACGTCCAATCCCAGCCTTTGACCGACGAGATTGACCCCATCCCACCGAAACCTAGAGTCTATTAGTGTGGGCCAGCACTCCGCCCAGGCACGGACAAAGGATTAGGCGAGATGGTTGAATTCTCATTACCGAAGAATTCCAAGATCGGCAAAGGGAACAAATTCCCGGCACCCGACGGCGCCACCAATGTCAGGACTTTCAAAGTTTATCGGTGGAGCCCCGACGGCGATGCCAATCCGACCCTTGATACCTTTGATGTGGATATAGACACCTGCGGGCCCATGGTCTTGGACGCCCTGAACCAGATCAAAGACGAAACCGATTCAACCCTGACATTTCGCAAGTCATGTCGCGAGGGTGTGTGCGGAAGCTGCGCCATGAATATTGATGGCACCAATACCTTGGCCTGCACCAAGCCCACCAGCGATGTGAAAGGCGACGTGCACATTTATCCCCTGCCCCATTTGCCCGTGGTGAAAGATTTGGTCGGTGATCTGACCAATTTTTACGCCCAGTACGCCTCCATCGGCCCATGGCTGAGAGCGGAAACAGCCGCACCGCCACGGCGGGAGCGTCTTCAAAGCCCCGAAGACCGCGCCAAGCTGGATGGAATGTGGGAATGTATTTTGTGCGCCTGTTGTTCCACCAGCTGTCCCAGCTATTGGTGGAATTCAGATCGATTCCTGGGGCCTGCCACCTTGCTGCAATCCTATCGATGGATCGTCGATTCCCGCGACGAACACACCGGGGAACGCTTGGATCACCTGGAAGATCCCTATCGGCTGTACCGATGCCACACGATTCTGAATTGCTCGGCGACCTGCCCAAAGGGTTTGAACCCAGCAAAATCCATCGCTGAAATCAAAAAATTGATGGTGGAACGCCGGTCCTAGCCGGGGCCTTGTTTACCAGACGAAAGACTTCATGGTCATGGTGGAGGCGGCCTGTTTTCCACCATCGATCCCGCTGAATACAAAGACCGAATCAATGCCCGATCGGGACGCCCCGGCAATGTCCGTTGTCAAACTGTCGCCGACTGCCACCAGTCGGTCATCTGGGATTCCGGGCATCAACGCCCGACAGGCGTCATAGGCTCCGCCGTCGGGTTTCCCGTGATAATGGACGTTGCCGCCAATGGCTTCATAGGCTGCGGCCACCGCACCAGCACAAGGAATGCGGCGGTCTCCCCGCAACACCACGCGGTCTGGATTGGCGCAGATCATGGGCGTTGAGCGGGCCTTCGCGGCGGCCAACATATCGGCATAGTTCGCTTCGGTTTCAGTCTCGTCGTCGAATAAACCGGTGTTGAGAATGAAGTCGCAATCT
>JABHVE010000073.1 GCA_018658465.1 Alphaproteobacteria bacterium | reverse complement strand
CCCAGGGTATGCGCGGTCTGAGCCGCGGCCGCCGTAATAGCGTCGGCACTGGTGGCCTCGGGCTCCGGTTTATCGGCATCAATAATGGTGCGATACAAGGGGTCGGATTCCACCCGGATGGCAATGCGATCCATCATTCCCACCGCTTCCACGGGGTGTTCACCTACGGCAGATTCGGCGGAAAGCATCACTGCATCGGCACCGTCGTAAACCGCGTTGGCCACGTCGGACACCTCCGCCCGGGTCGGCATCGCTGCATGGACCATAGACTCCAACATTTGGGTGGCAACCACCACCGGCTTGCCCGCTGCCCGTGCCGCCCGCACCAATTTCTTTTGCAAACCAGGCACAGATTCAATTGGCAGTTCGACCCCCAAATCGCCCCGCGCAACCATGATGCCGTCGGACTGGGCAAGGATGCCGTCCAAGTCATCGATGGCTGACGGCTTTTCGATTTTGGCGATCAGCCCGGCGCGCCCATCCACACGGGCGCGAACCTCGGCCACATCCTTGGCCCGCTGCACGAAACTTAGAGCCACCCAATCGACCCCCAAATCCAAGGCAACATCCAAATCGGCGCTGTCTTTGTCGGTCAATGGTTTCAGGGGCAACGCAACGCCGGGAACATTGACCCCCTTGGCATCGGAAATCGGGCCACCCTCGACCACACTAGTGATAATGAAATCCGGTGCAATTTGGTCGACACGCAACCGAATGCGGCCATCGTCCAACAGCAACTCCATGCCGATTTCCGCAGCCCCGAAAATGGCCTCGTGGGGCAAACAAACGCGATCCCTATCGCCGGGGGTTGGGTCCAAGTCAAAGCGAAATTCCTGACCGGATTTTAATTTCACCGCAGAGTCGGCAAACTTACCAATGCGAATTTTGGGCCCCTGCAAATCACCGATCACACCGATGGGTCGGCCGATTTTTTCTTCCAAGTCGCGGATCATTTGATACCGCTGACGATGGGACGCCACGTCCCCGTGGCTGAAATTCATGCGGAACACATCCGCACCGGCCTCGAACAAGGCGCGCAAATCATCCGGTGTGGCGCTGGCGGGGCCCAGGGTCGCAATAATCTTTGTATTTCTTAAACGACGCATGAAACCTCAATCCACAACGCTTCGGCGATTGAGCAAATCTCACCGCGCGACGTCATCGGTACGGTAGTATACGCCCCCGTTACAGGGAGGAACATGTGAAGGGTCACGAAAAATTGCCACAAGCGGCATTGGACGAGACACGTCCCGAAGTCATCCTCGGCGATCAAGCGCCGGGGTTGCTGCTGATCTGCGACCACGCCAGCAACCGTGTCCCGCCAGAGCTTGGTGACCTGGGATTGGACGCCGAGGCATTGAACCAGCATGTGGCCATCGACGTGGGGGCAGCCCCCCTGACTAGGCGCTTGGCCAGGGACCTTGGGGCGCCCGCCGTGCTTTCAACAACGTCGCGGCTGGTGATCGATTTTAATCGGGCTCCTGGGGGTGAAAATTCGATCCCCGAGGTCAGCCACCAGGTGGCGATACCGGGCAACACCGGGATCACCCCGTCAGAGGCCGTTCGCCGTCGGGATGAGTATTTCCAGCCGTACCATGACCAAATCGCAGAAAAATTGAGGTGGCTTGGATCCGTCGCACTGCCCCCATCGATCATTTCGATTCACAGCTTCACCCCGTATTTGGATGAAGAACGTCCGTGGCATGTGGGGGTGTTGTGGGATCAGGATCAAAGGTTGGCCGGACCAATTCTGGACGCCCTGTACGATGTTGACGGCTTGGTGGTGGGGGCCAATCAGCCCTATTCCGGCCATTCGCCTTTGGGCTACACCTGCCAAACCCATGGGGATGCCAGAGGCCGCCCCAATGTAATTTTTGAAGTGCGCCAAGATTTGATCGACACGCCAACCGGAGTCGACGCCATGGCGGACATTTTGGCCCCGGTGATCGCCAACGTCACCCGCCACCTCCAGCAACAAGGATAAGTCATGGGGAATGCGCCCACCTTCACCATCGGCGTCGAGGAAGAATTTTTGCTGGTGGATCAGGACACCCGCGATTTGGCCACCGACCCACCGGCCAAAATGCTAGCCGAGATTGAACGCCGTCTGACGGGTCAGGTGAGCCCAGAATTCCTGCGCGCCCAAATCGAAGTGGAGACCCGGGTATGTGGGTCCATCGCCGAAGTGCGCGAAGATTTAAGCCATTTGCGCCGGACCGTGGCAGATGTTTCCAACGGTTTTGGCTTTGCCCCCATCGCCGCCGCCACTCATCCGTTTGCCAGCTGGCGCGACCAAAAGCAAACCGACAAGGAACGCTACAACGTTCTTGCCAAAAACCTGCAAGACGTGGCCCGCAGATTATTGATCTGTGGCCAGCACGTGCACGTGGCCATCGACGACGACGATTTACGCATCGATCTGATGAACCAAATTCCCTATTTCCTACCCCACCTGCTGGCCCTGTCCACATCGTCGCCGTTTTGGCACGGGGTCGACACCGGGCTGATGAGCTATCGCCTGACGGTGTTTGACGGTTTGCCGCGCACCGGGTTGCCCGATCAATTCGACAGCTATGGGGAATATCAGCGATTGATTGGGCAATTGACGGGGGCGGGTTTGATCCCCGACGCGACAATGATTTGGTGGGATATCCGACCGTCGGCGCGATACCCGACGCTGGAAATGCGCATGACCGACGTGTGCACGCGGCTGGAAGATTCCATGACCGTGGCGGCTTTGTATGTGTGCATCATCAGCATGTTGCACCGATTGCGCCGCGATAATCAGCGTTGGCGGATATATCCGCGCAGCTTGGTGGACGAAAACCGTTGGCTGGCTCAGCGGTTTGGCGTCACCGGACAGTTGGTGGATTTCGGCCTTGGCCGCATGGTGGACTATGCCGATTTGCTGGAAGAACTGATCGAGCTGGTGCACGAGGATGCGGAGCGTTTAGGCTGTGTCGCCGAAGTGGAACACGCCAGAGAAATCGCCCGCCGGGGCACCAGCGCCCAGCGCCAATTATCGGTGTACAAAAACGCCATCGAAAACGGTGACACCAACGACCAAGCCTTGCGTCATGTTGTGGACGATTTGATTGCCCAAACCGTGGACGGGATCGACGGCTGACCCGGTCCACGATTGGACTTATAGTTATTCCAACACCACCCAGCATTCGAGACGGGGGATACGATGGACAAAATCAGTGACGAAATGACGGTGGAATTAGAGGCGGCGGCGTTTCGCCGCTTGGTCGAACATTTTGATAATCGCAAGGATGTTCAGAATATCGACCTGATGAATTTGGCGGGATTTTGCCGCAACTGTTTGTCCAAGTGGTACCGCGCCGCTGCCGAGGATCGCGGCCTTGAAATTAGCTATGAAGAGGCCCGGGAAATTATTTACGGCATGCCCTATTCCGAATGGAAAGGTCTGTACCAAAACGAATCTTCGGCCGATCAACAAAAAGACTTCGTGAAGGCTGCGGCCAGGACCGAGGCTGAAGAAAAAAGCCGGAAATCTGCCGACTAAACCAAAGGGCTATCACCAGAGCGATCTGCTTCCACTTCGATCCCCAATTCTCGGACCTTGCGGTACAACGTCGATCGTCCGATTCCCAGCCGCCTGGCGACTTCGGCCATGCGCCCGTCATAATGGCTCAACGCCGCCCGAATAATGTCACTTTCCACTTCGTTCAGGGGCCGCACATCGCCCTGGGCATCCCTGACCGCAACATCCGTTGGATCACCGGGGGCAGTGGCGGTGACCCCGCGGCGCGCGCCGCCGGCATTTCCGTCACCGGCGAAGGACCGCCCGGCAATATTGGGAAAATCTTGGACCCCTAGATTTGCGCTATCGCACAACACCACGGCCCGAAACACCGCGTTTTCGAGCTCCCGCACATTCCCAGGCCACCGATAGGCCTGCATCATGTCCATGGCGTCCGGGGTGATGCCCTTGATGGGTTTGCCCTCGGTCGCGGCATAAGTTCGCAAAAACCGTTCTGCCAAGGGTTGGATGTCATCCCGCCGATCGCGCAACGTGGGAACAACAATGGGAAACACATTTAGTCGGTAATACAGGTCTTCGCGGAACCGCCCTTCGGAAACCAGCATCGCCAATTCCTGATTGGTGGCGGAAATCACCCGCACATCGACCTTTTGCGGTTTGCCGCTGCCCACAGGGTCAATTTCACCGCTTTGCAGTACCCGCAGCAATTTGACCTGAACTTCGGGCTTTAGTTCGCCGATTTCGTCCAAAAACAGCGTGCCGCCATTTGCTTCTAAAAATTTTCCAGCGCGGCGTTCGGTGGCCCCGGTAAACGATCCTTTTTCATGGCCGAACAAAATGCTTTCAACCAAATTGTCGGGAATCGCCCCGCAATTGACGATCACAAAGGGCTTCCCAGCCCGGGCGCCACTGCCCTGGATCACATGGGCGACCACTTCCTTGCCGACGCCGCTGTTGCCTTCGATCAGAATGGGAATGTTTGACGCTGCCGCGCGCTGGGCCAATTCCAATGTCCGGCGCATGGCCGGGGTTTCCGCCACCAAATCTTCCAGGTCCATGGTATTGGCGGCGCGGCGTGCCAGGCGCGAAACCTCGCCAGTTAGGGTCGCCAGCTTCAGGGCGTTGTCGATGGATACTTCCAGGCGGTCGGGGCTTACCGGCTTAATAATGTAATCCAGGGCACCCGCCCGCATGACTTCGACCACAGTGTCGACCCCGGCTTGCACGGTCAGCACCACCACGGGCAATCCGGGATTTTCCGGTACGACCTTGCGCAACACATCAATCCCGTCGACCCCGGGCATAACCAGGTCCAACAAAACCAAATCCACATCATGATTGCCGTCGCCGCACAGAAGCTGGATCGCTTCGGCCCCGCCTGACAAGGTTTGAGCCCGATAGCCAAGGCCGGTGATCACGGCTTCCAAGTATTCCCGCTGCGACCAGTCGTCGTCGACGATCAAGATCGTTCTACCCACAGGTTTCTCCCAGTCAGCCCCATTGTCGGCGGGGGTACGCAGTTACAAAGGCCAAGGGCGGCCCCTCTCATTAAGATTGTCCCATTATAGGACAATTCAAGAAAGAAATTAGGGCGAGAACGGCCAGAAGCAAATCCCACAACATTCACGGTGATTCCGCATGCTTTCCAAGGCTGGGCAGTCTATGTTGGCCGCCGGATTCCTGGGGACGATCTATGGGTATTTTGGTAACCGGAGCGGCTGGATTTATTGGTTTCCATGTTGCCCAGGCGTTGTTGGCCCGTGGCGACCACGTGGTCGGCTTGGATAATTTGAACGACTATTACGATGTGGCGCTGAAACAGGCGCGACTGGATGTTCTGTCCCAAAACCCCAATTTCACGTTCGTAAAGGCCGATTTGGCGGTTCCAGGCGGCCTTGGGCCGGTTCTGGACCCATTGGGTCCGTTCCAACGGGTGGTTCATTTGGCCGCCCAGGCGGGGGTGCGGTACTCCCTGGAAAACCCCTTTGCCTACATGAACAGCAACCTCCATGGGCATTTGGCGGTTTTGGAGTATTGCCGGGCAACGCCGGATTTCACCCATTTGGTTTATGCCAGTTCCAGTTCGGTATACGGCGGCAACACTGATTTGCCGTTTTCGGTGGAAGACCGGGTGGACAAACCGGTTTCCCTGTATGCCGCCACCAAACGCAGTTGTGAGCTGCTGAGCCACAGCTATGGCCACCTGTACGACATACCCCAGACGGGCTTGCGATTTTTCACGGTGTATGGCCCATGGGGCCGCCCGGACATGGCGTTGTACATCTTTACAAAAGCAATCATGGCCGGGGAACCGATTGAAGTGTTTAACAACGGCAAGATGGCACGGGATTTCACATTCATTGACGATGTGGTCCACGGCACCATCGCTGCCCTGGATACGCCGCCAACCGTGGGCAATGGCCCGCCAGTGCGGATCTACAACATTGGTAATCACCAATCCGAGCCCCTGATGAAAATGATCGAAGTGTTGGAGCAAGCGATTGGCGCTAAGGCAGAAATCAAGTTCGCCCCCATGCAGCCCGGGGACGTTGCCGAAACCTATGCCGACATTACCGCCGCCCAACAGGATCTGGGTTTCAGCCCGTCAACACCCATCACCGAGGGTATTCCGAAATTCGTGGACTGGTTTCGCCAGTACCATGCGGGCTAGACTCATAAGCCGATGAAGCTCGCAATTCAAAAAGAACGGCGGGAGCACGAACGCCGGGTCGCCGCCACGCCGGACACGGTGAAGAAACTGGTGGCCATGGGTTTTGATGTGACCGTGGAGTCCGGTGCCGGGGATGCTTCTGGGTATCTGGATCAGGCATACCAAGACATGGGTGCCGCCATCAGCAGGGATCTGGCGGCAACGGTAAAAGACGCCGACATTGTGCTGGGTGTGCAGCGGCCGCTGGAAAAAGGTGAAGGCGAAACGCCGCTTGGGTCCATGAAAAAGGGCGCAATCTTGATTGGCTTGCTGGCACCGCTCAGCAACAAGGACCAAGCCGCAACGTATGCCGGCGCAGATGTTGACGCCTTTGCCATGGAATTCGTTCCGCGCATTTCCCGGGCCCAGGGGATGGATGTGTTGTCATCGCAATCCAGCCTGGCGGGCTATCGGGCGGTTTTGGACGGGGCCGCAGAATTCGGTCGGGCCTTTCCCATGATGATGACCGCCGCTGGCACCATCGCCCCTGCCAAGGTGTTTGTGCTTGGAGCCGGGGTCGCCGGATTGCAGGCGATCGCCACTGCGCGGCGACTGGGAGCATCGGTGTTTGCCACCGATGTGCGGGCCGCCGCCGCCGAACAAGTAGAAAGTTTGGGGGCCACATTCCTAACCCCAGAGGGGGCAGAGGACGCCGAAGATGCCGCGGGTTACGCCAAGGAAACCAGCGCCGATGCCCAGGCCAAACAAACCGCAATGGTCACCGAGGCCTTGAAGACCCAAGACATGGCCATTTGTACCGCGCTGATTCCGGGCCGCGCCGCGCCGACGCTGATCGACGACGCCATGGTCGCCGGGATGAAGCCGGGGTCAGTGATTGTCGATCTGGCAGCGGAAGCCGGGGGCAATTGCACCGCGACAAAACCGGGCGAGGTCGTTCAAGTCAATGGCGTGACCATCGTCGGGCATTTGAACACCCCGAGCCGCATCGCCACCGATGCCTCGGCCATGTACGCCCGAAATCTGGTGAATTTTCTGACCCCGATGATTACCGACGGGGCCCTGGCCATTGATTGGGACGACGAGATTATCCAGGCCACGGCCCTGACCCGGGACGGGGCGGTAATCCACCCGCGATTAACGGAGGCAGCCGATGGAAGTTGACCCCCTAGTCTGGGAGCTGACCATTTTCGTGTTGGCGATTTTCGTCGGCTATTACGTTGTGTGGAGTGTCACCCCGGCGCTGCATACGCCGTTGATGTCCATTACCAACGCAATCTCCAGTGTCATCGTCGTGGGGGCTCTGATCGCCGTGGGGCCAGAAGCTTTTTCGGCCGCCAAGGTGTTTGGCTTCATCGCCATGGTCTTGGCCGCGGTGAACATCTTTGGCGGGTTCGTGGTGACCCAGCGAATCCTCAGCATGTTCAAGAAAAAAGCTAAATAGCCATGTCCGCAAATGTAACCGCACTCGCCTACCTGGTCGCCGCCGTCCTGTTTATTTTGGCCCTGCGGGGATTGTCGTCACCGGAATCCGCCCGGCGCGGCAATTTATTTGGCATCATCGGCATGGTCATCGCCGTGGGCACAACCATCATCAGCCCCGACATCACGTCCTACGCTTGGATTTTGGCAGCCCTGGTGATCGGCGGTGCCATCGGCACCGGCATTGCCCTGAAAATCCAAATGACCGCCATGCCGCAATTGGTGGCAGCCTTCCACAGCCTGGTTGGCTTGGCCGCGGTCTTGGTGGCCGCCGCCGCCATGGATAGCCCAGCGTCTTATGGCATCACCGACGCCGCCGGGCACATTCATTTTGCCAGCCGCATCGAAATGGCATTGGGCGCGATCATTGGCGCCATCACCTTCACAGGCTCAGTGGTGGCGTTCACCAAGCTCCAAGGATTGGTGTCCGGCAACCCGGTGACCTTCCCCGGCCAACATATGCTGAACCTGATATTGGCGGTGGCAATGGTGGCCCTGATCGTGATTTTTGTCCGCGATCCCCAGGTGACATATTTTTGGACGTTCATCGCCTTGGCATTGGTGCTGGGGGTTTTGGTGATTATTCCCATCGGCGGCGCCGACATGCCGGTGGTGATTT
>JABHVE010000085.1 GCA_018658465.1 Alphaproteobacteria bacterium | reverse complement strand
TCACTTAGGGTCGGTTCATCATTTTGGTGATAGGCGATATCGTGCTCGGCGACTTCTTTGGCCAAGGATTCCAATCGGGACGCGGCGTTCACCGTGTCCCCGACCACCGTGTAATTGACCCGGCTTATTGAACCGATGTTGCCGACGACCACGGGGCCAGAATGCAATCCAACGCGCACGGCAATGGGTGGCTGGCCGGCGGCCCGGCGTTTGGCATTGTCCATGCCGACCGCGCGCTGCATTGCTTGGGCGGCGCGGACGCCGCGATCTGCGTGGTCGGCCACATAGTCCGGGGCACCCCAAAAGGCCATGACGCTGTCGCCGATAAATTTGTCCACGGTTCCGCCTTCGGCCTCGATGCATGCCGACAGCAATTCAAAATGATGGTTCAGCAGGGCGGCGATGGCCGGGGCGTCCATGGTCTCGGCCATGGTGCTGAACCCGCGGATGTCTGTGAACATTACGGTCAGCGTCCGTTCCGTCGACACCGTCACGTCATCCCCCGCCCGCTGCATCAATCGCAATACCAAGGTTTTCGGCACATAGGTTTCAAACCACCGCATCCCGGCGGTCATGGCGTTGAACGATTGAGAGGATTAGGCCAGTTCCTTGAATCGACTGTCGGGGAGTTCCGCGATATTCGCCACATCCAGGGTGCTTAATTTCTGCGCCGACTCGGCCAGCCTCGAAATTTGCCGACTGATGGTTCGTCCCACCCAAAATCCCAGCAACACCGCGATTACCAAAATGCCCAAGCCCAAGAAGGCAATCAGTCGTAATTGGTCCAACTGTTTGTTGACCTCGTCCGCCGGGAACGTCAGGCCGATCTGCCAGGGCTGGGGGCCATAGCCCAAAATTTCGCGGAACATCAAAATGTGTTCCCCCGCGATATCAAGGCTGGTGAACATGCGGTGTTCGTCTTCCCCCGGCTCGATCACTGATTCCATCCCAGCGGCCAGCATGGATAGGGCCGGGTCAGGAAACGACATCGCTTCGGGCAGGGGAACTTCGCCTTCCTCGGCCGAGACCATGCGGTCCAGCATTTTGGGGTGTACCAGCACGTGGTCGGGGCCATAAAGAATGAATGCGCTGGCCGACTCTTGTTCTTCCAAATGAACCAGAAAATCCACCAAACTGCCCAGCTGGACCACCGCAAAAATAACCCCGATGAATACGCCGTCTCGGCGCACCGGGACTTCTAAATTCAATACCGGCTGCCGCAAATTTTGCACCCACAAGGGTGGCAGCCATGCCCCGGATGCCATGGTCGCGGCACCGTCCAACATCGCCACAACACCGTCCATGGTGTCGGTCATGCCCCCCATGGCAACGATGGAGATGCCGGTCTCAATAACTTCCAGCAATGGTTCCTCGCCGCGGCTGACCCGGGCAGATTGTAGGTCAGTGCCCACATAAATGATGGCCTCGGCCTGGGGCACGGCGCTGAGCGCGCCCTGGAATGCGGCCTGGACTTGATTCCGATCCATGGGATTCAGTTCGCCGTTTCCGATCAGGGCGGCCAGGCCATTGCCCACATCCGCAATCGGATCCAATTGTCCGCGAATGCGGGTTTCCAACAATTCCAATCCCAGATCGGCGCGATCCCGCAGCAGCTCTAGTGTGCTCGCCCGGGCGGTGAAAAAGGTAATCAGAATGACCCCGCCGACGGCGGCCAAGATCAACAAGCTGACCCCGCCCACCAGGGCCGCTGCCACTGGCAATCGCAGTCGACGATTGAGTGCCGCGTTCATGGGGCCGCCGGGGGTTCAAGATCGGTGGGAATGCCGGCAAAATGGCGGAACATGGCGGCGGAGCGGTTGATGTAGCTGGGGCCACCTTGGCGCACCAGGGGATTAAACCCAGCCCCTACGCGAACCAATGAATAGTACCGCCAAGTATCGTCAGATTCCCGATCAAAGAAATACAGGAATTGATATTCCCCAGCGTTGAACACGGTCACGGACAGGTATTTCAGGGCCTCGGTATTTTCCAGCGCCAGGATCGCCCTGGTGTCATCGCGCTCTAAAACATTCAGGCGATAAACCAATTTTCCCGCCGGAGTATTTTCGTGCTGCCACAAAAAATGATCCTGGCCGGGCACCAGTTCGCCATCGGTAAAGTCCCCGCGGATATCGTTGGGGTCGGGGGAGTTAAGGGGATCGGCGTCCAAAACCAACAGCCGCCAAGTCTCGCGGGTGTGGGACCAATATTGGATTCCCCGCATGGCCGACACGGCCCCCATTCGATTGAGAAGGTCGCCCATTGTGCCGGTGTGGTGAAACCGCCCGGCAGTGGCGATCAAAACATTGAATTCGATGGGATCCCATCCCGTGCACGCGGGTGGCATCCAATTGTCCAGGTCATCCCCATACCAAATTTCGATCACCGGGGGATCGCCGAAGGCTGGGAATAACGGCGTTGCATCACCGCAGGGGACGATGGGCCCGGGTGGATCTTGGGCGCTGGCAGGCGAGGCAGCCAATAGCACTCCGGCAGCAAGGATCGCCAAGGCGAATGATCCGGTCATAAAAAAAAGGGTCAAATGTGCCGCCAAAATTCCTTCAGGGATTACGGGAAAGAATACTAGGGTGGTCTGGTACTGCTTGCCTATGAGGATTTTGTGATGGTCTATGCATCGTGGCTCAAATCGGCCCTGGCATCCACCGCTGTGGCAGGGTTGCTTTGGGCGGCCCCGGGCGCGGTTGCCCAAGATTTCAAAATTCCCAGCGTCGAACAGTTGGCGCAAATGTCGGCGGCCGACAAGGGCGAATTGGAACGCCAGCTAACCGCCGAGGCTGTGGGTTGGCCGAAAGTGTCGCTGAACGAAACACTGGTGTCCCCGGATCCCATGGAGGTTCCCCATTCCGTACGCGGGGGCACGTTGGTCGGCGCAGACGCCCTACATCCGGCAAGCGGTGACGCCACGGTTTTTGACTTGGGTGGCGAAAACTTTGCGCTGCGCATCGCCGATGGCGACATTGCCATTGGTCCCGGATTGCATGTCTATTTGGTGAACGCCCGCGCGCCGGAGTCCGCCGACCACATTATATCGGTTGGCTTTTTGGACTTGGGGCCGCTGAAGGCACATTTGGGCAGCCACAATTACCCGCTGCCCGGGGGTGTCGGCGCCTATCGGTCGGTGGTGATCTACAGCCAGCCGTTCGACGTCATTTTCGCCGTGGCCTCGATCCAATAACTCCGGCCCATGATTAGCCGCGCCGCGCCTTGGCCGGGTCAAAATCCAGCACGCCATCCACCCACCCTGTGATTGGGTCGGCGTGGTCCAAGGCAATGCGCAGCGCCGCGGCAAGTTCCAAAACCATCCCGCCTGGGGCCGCTTCAATGCCTGCGGCCTGCTGACCGTCGGCTAACCCCGCCGCCGTGGCAGCGCCGATGGTGGCGTACACGGTTTTTTGGTGTTCATAGCTGGTGACTTGGGTGTCGGCGCCGTCCGTCAACATCACCCGGCATTGTTCAGCATCAACAGAATTTGCCGCCCGGCATACAAAGGGCCGGGTGTCATACACCGAGCATCTCTCGTCTTTCAGCAATGGGCAGGGCAGGGCCAAAACCCCACGTTCTTTGTGGGTCATCCCATGGGTTTGATCGTCTAGTGCGGCAATCCGGGATTTCAACGCCGACAGGTCATCGGCCACAAGGCTGTCGATCAGGCCTTGGGCGATGTTCAATGCCTCGATGATCGAAACGTGCACTTGGACCCGGCAGCAATGGGCGCACCCTTCGCCACAGGCCAAGGCCTCGGCCGGCGGGTCGTTGGCGGCAAGGGTCGTCAGGGTGGCATCGCCCACGGCGATCAGATCCTGCACCATGGCGCCAAGGGATGATCGGTTGAGGGTGGAGGTGGCCTTGGCCACAACGTCACGGACACCCTGGGTCAGGGCCGCAGAATAGGCGGTGTTCTGGGGGTCTGGATCGTTCACTGAAGAAACATTACCACGGCGCCCGTGGTCCCGTCCGCAGGGTGAAATATCCGATCTGGAAATGCGGGATTTCACGATTTCGTGTTATTGTTTTGCCAGTGGGGGAGGGAGCGAATGTGACCCCAAGGGAATTCGTCGCAACGCTGAAACGACACAAACGGTATCTGGACGGGCACCTGGGCGGGGTCCGAGCCAATCTTAGCAACCAAAATTTATCGGGCCTGCGCTTGTCCGATCTGGATTTGCGGCGGGCGATCTTGAACGGCACCAACTTCACCGGTTGCGAGTTGGTCGACGCCGATTTCCGAGATGCTGATCTTGAAGGCGCGGATTTCAGTGACGCGCGGGTCGAGGGTGGCAAATTTCACGCAGCCCAATTGGGCGGCAGCAAATTTTCAAGGGCCAAGGCCGACCGCGCAAATTTTAGTGGTGCCAATTTTACCAACGCCAAAAATAGCCGGGCGATTGCACCAACAGATTTGTCGTCGGCGTCCTTGAACAAAGCGGGATTTGCCGGTGCTAATCTTTCCAATGCAGTTCTGGATGCGGCGTTTTTGACTGGCGCAGATTTTATACAAGCGGTGATGGAAGAGGCGCGGTTGTCTGGGGCAAATTTGTCCGGGGCGGATTTGCGGTTTGCCCAGGCCGGCAAGGCAGATTTTTCAGAGGCGGATCTTTCCAGCGCCGACTTGTCCGCTGCTGATATTCGATCGGCGTCCCTAGAGGCCGCTGATTTGACCAGTGCCAGCATGACCAGAATTTTGTCCCGAGGGGCCGTGCTTCGGAGTGTCGAGGCTGACGGTGCCGATTTGTCAGGGGCCGACATCAGTGCGTCGGATGTGCGCGGCGCACATTTCGACCACGCTAGAATGGACGAAACAAATTTTGAAGGGTCCGATCTTTCTGGGGGCTCTGCTCGTTATGCCTCTTTGACTGGGGCCATCTTGCGTCATACGGATTTGTCGGGAATTGACGCACGCGGCGCTGACCTGACCGGAGCTGAAGCGACGGACGCTGTCTTGGATAACGCCAACCTAACCACCGTGGTGTTGTCTGGCGCACACGTGAAAGGGGCAAGTTTTCGGGGATCCGACATGCGCGGGGCTTTACTGGCGGACGTTGATTTCGATCAAGCGAACATGGAAGACGCCATGGTGGTTTTGGGGACTGCGCAGCTTTCGGCACAGCTTCAAATGACCTTGCGCGATCACGCCAGTTGGGTTGATTCCAACGGGGCGGAGGGTGCCCGGGCCGATCTTGAAGGGGCTGACCTTAGCAACGCCAAATTGTCGGGAACCTATCTAAGCGGGGCAAACTTGCGGGAATGCAATCTGTCTTGGGCCCGGATGGCCCATTGCGATTTCGTCTTGGCGGATTTGGCAGGGGCCAATTTGATGGGTACGGATTTGCGCCACGGGGATTTTCGCGGTGCGGATATGACCGGTGCGACCCTGCGCGGCGCCAAACTGGCGGACAGTAACTTTGGCACAGCGTTGGTCGATGGTGGAGAGGGGCGAGGATCCGCCGCGCGTAGGCCAGCTAATCTCACCCGCGCCGACCTTACAAAAGCCGACTTGACCGGCACCAACTTTGGCTCCGCCACCACCACCGACGCCATCGGTATTGACAACGACGCCCCTTAGCTGCGTTTTACGCCCCCGGCCTGCATGGCCGCCTCACTGAACCCATTCAATCGAAAGCACTCCATATCCTATGGCTTCGTACCAGTATACCTACGTGATGAAAGGCCTGGGCAAGACCTATCCAGGCGGCCGCGAAGTTCTGAAAAACATCAATCTGAGCTTTTTCCCCGGTGCCAAAATCGGCGTCCTTGGTTACAACGGCGCGGGCAAATCGACCTTGTTGAAAATCATGGCAGGGCTGGAAACCGAATTCGTCGGCGAAGCCTGGGCGGCCGATGGGGTACGGATTGGATATTTGTCCCAAGAACCGGAGCTGGACCCGGAATTGGATGTGGTCGGCAACGTTTCAAAAGGGGCGGCGGAAACCAAGGCGCTTTTGGATCGCTTCGAAGCGGTAAACGCCAAATTCGCCGAGCCAATGAGCGACGATGAAATGAATGCGTTGATTGTTGAGCAAGGCGAGCTTCAGGACAAGATCGAAGCGGTCAATGGCTGGGAATTGGAGCGCACCTTGGAGTTGGCGATGCAAGCGTTGCGCTGCCCGCCGGGAGACGCAGACGTCACCAAATTATCTGGCGGTGAACGTCGCCGGGTGGCTTTGGCGCGGCTGTTGTTGGACAGCCCAGATTTGTTGCTGTTGGACGAACCGACAAATCATTTGGACGCGGAATCCGTCGGCTGGCTGGAAACATTCCTGGGCGATTACAAAGGTACCGTGGTGGCTGTTACCCATGATCGGTATTTCTTGGACAACGTCGCCGGCTGGATCCTCGAATTGGATCGCGGCCAAGGCATCCCCTATGAAGGCAATTATTCGGGGTGGCTGGAACAAAAAGAACGGCGTTTGGTGCAAGAGGGCAAAGAGGACGATGCCCGTGCCCGCACCTTGTCCCGGGAATTGGATTGGATCAGGCAATCGCCCCGCGCCCGCCAAGCAAAAGGCAAGGCCCGCTTGAGCGCCTACGAGAATTTGATTTCCGACGAGCACGAGGCCCAGATCTCGAAAGCGCAAATTACCATCCCCGCCGGGCCGCGCTTGGGTGACATTGTGGTGGACGCAGTCGATGTCTCCAAAGGCTTCGGGGATCGCACCCTGATCAAAAATTTGTCGTTTCGCATCCCGCGCGGTGCCATCGTCGGGGTGATCGGACCGAACGGTGCCGGCAAGACCACATTGGCGAAGATGATCACCGGGCAAGAAAAGCCCGACACCGGCACCTTCACGTTGGGGGAAACCGTGAAAGTGGGATTTGTGGATCAATCCCGAGACGCCCTGGATCCCGCCAAGACGGTTTGGGAGGAAATTTCTGACGGCCTGGACGAAATTATTCTGGGAAACCGGTCGGTGGCATCCAGGGCTTATGTGGGGGCGTTCAATTTCAAAGGCAGCGACCAACAGGCAAAAGTGGGTCGCCTATCTGGCGGTGAGCGGAACCGGGTGCACCTGGCCAAGATGTTGAAAACCGGTGCAAATTTTCTGCTTCTGGATGAGCCCACCAATGATTTGGATGTGGATACACTGCGGGCCCTGGAAGACGCATTGGTGGAATTTGGCGGCTGCATTTTGGTCATCAGCCATGACAGATGGTTCCTGGATCGCATTGCCACCCACATCCTTGCCTTTGAAGGGGATGAACATGTGGAGTGGTTCGAAGGCAACTACCAAGCCTATGAGGAGGATCACCAGCGGCGGATAGGGCTTGCTTAATGCCGTTCAGATTCACGTGACAGCAAGCGCCGCCACGATCTGCACTTTGTTTTGCCGTTCAGATTCACGTGACAGCAAGCGCTGCCACGATCTGCACTAGTTGATCGCCCGATCGCGGAGAAGCTGAAGCAAGACTTCTACATCGCCACCGCCAACGCGGATGACGTTTGAAAATTCTTCGTTCAGGGTGCGGGTAAGGCGCAAGCCTTCGATGATGATGTCCAAAATCAACGTTGAGTCGGGGCCGGTACGAACGTGCCAATCCACCGAAATGTTGGGGTCGTCGGGGCGCACGATCTGGGTGCGAACAATGGTTTCGTCCTCGTCCCATTCAATGACCTCGGTGACCTCCAATGTCTCCCCGGAAAACATTCTGAACCGATCAGCATAGGTTTTGACGATGTAGTCGCTGAATAAACCCTGATATTCGGTTTGCTGCTCCAATGAAGCGCGGCGCCAATAGGTGCCCATTGCAACGCGGCCGACAAACGCCACGTCAAATCCCTTCATGATGAAGGTTCGGAATTGCTCTTGGAATGCGTCATCATCCGGATCATTGGCCCCCAACAACCCCAACGCCTCGACGGTCAAAACTTCAACAAATTCCAGGGCGTTTGCTGCTGCCGCCGCGTCGGCGCGGGCGGAACTGGCACCAAGTCCGACGACCATTGCCAGTGCCACAGTTGTTCGAGTCAGCCCATGGACAAAGTGCGAAATTTTTCGGGTCATGGTCATCGGGGCCCTGGAATCATGATTTGCAATCCGCCGCCGCCTCCGGGGTCGTCGAAATCAAACCCATTGAAAGGTTCTGGTGCACCATTTCGCACTTCGAATTCCCGTTGTTGGCGGTACAGGCTGCGGAATGTTGAATATAGATCAAACGAATTGCGCTCCAAATCGTCGAAGGTATCGATGTTCCTGGATCGGTTATCGACGCCTTCCACGGCGGCGCGCCCATAAAACGCATTTTGCACCTGATTAGTCTCGGCCAAATATGAGAAAGGATCAAACAACCGGTCCCCAATGGTTCCGGTCAAATCACGAAAATTTGTCGGCCCCAGAACAGGTAGAACGATGTAGGCCCCTTCTCCCGCACCCCATATGGCCAACGTTTGGCCCAAATCTTCGTCGTGAGATTCGAAGGGGGCGATATCGAACAACCCACCGATTCCTACCGTGGAATTGATCAAAAACCTGGCCGCAGTTTCATAGGCGCGCTCAGGCTCAAATTGCAGCAAATCATTGATGAAAATCACCGGCGATTTCAGATTGTGGAAGAAATTCCGGACCATTTCCCGGCTGAATTCAGGAAACACCGCCCGATATCCCTTCGCCAGGGGCTCCAAGGCGTATTTGTCGAGTTGCATGTTAAAGGCGAAAACCGCCCGGTTCATGGGCTCTATGGGATCATTGGTCTCAAGAAAAATCTCCCGCTCGATGGGGTCTTCGGGCAGGGACGCACACCCAGCCATCACCGCCGCCACCAGGGCGAGGGCGACAAATCTCCAGAGGCGGGTCGGTGGTTTTGCCATACTTAGGCGCCTGCGTTTCCGTCAATGCCGAACGGTGGCCTGAATAGTACCCAGGTTACCGTAAATTCATGATTAATTTGGACCGGAATTTTGCCCTCGATCACGGTCCAATTCGCTTCTCCCGAACCAGTGGCTATCACAGGGCACGTAGTGACTCCACCCGCAGACGCTAGATGCCCCAATGCATTCGGGGCGTTAGTTGCAAAAATAGCGCACTTGGTTTCCAGGATTGATCCGTTTCCGAATCAATTTCATTTTCGCCCAAGCTAGACACATACATAAAGATATGTTTATATTTGATCCATGGAGTCTGAAGTTCTACTGACTGGTCTGCGCGCGGCGGGGGAGCCGACCCGCCTGCGACTGTTGTCCTTGTGCGCGCGGGGAGAATTTACGGTGTCGGATTTCACCCAAATATTGGGTCAGAGCCAGCCCAGGGTCTCGCGGCATTTGAAATTGTTGTGCGACGCTGGGCTTGTGGATCGCTTCCGCGAGGGTACCTGGGCTTTTTACCGGCTAGCAGAGCATGCGGATGGGGGCACCTTGTCTCGCACCCTGGCCGATCTAATTTCTGATGATGACCCGGACGTGGCCAGGGATTTGGAACGATTGGCGGATGTGAAGGCTGCGCGTCTGGAAGCCGCGGACAAATATTTTCGCGCCAATGCCAGCCAATGGGATGAAATTCGATCCTTGTACGTGCCGGAAAAACAGGTCGAAGCGGCGTTGATGGACGTATTCGATCCGATGGAAATCGCCGATTACCTGGATATCGGCACGGGAACTGGGCGCATGTTGGAGCTGTTCGGCGGCCGCGTGACCAAAGGAATTGGCATTGATATGAGCCGGGAAATGCTGTCCGTGGCGCGGGCCAAGCTGGACGCCGCTGGCCTGGACAATTGCCAGGTGCGCCTTGGCGATATGTACGCCCTGCCGATCCCGTCCCATTCCATCGACGCTGTCACCGTGCACCAAGTGTTGCGGTATGCCGATGATCCCCAATCTGCGATCCGCGAGGCGGCCAGGGTGCTGCGCCCAGGTGGCCGCGTTGCGGTGGTGGATTTTGCCCCCCATGACATCGAAACCTTGCGGGGCCAGCACGCCCATCGCCGTCTGGGATTTTCCCATGACGAAGTGGCGGGATGGCTGCAATCCGCCGGGCTGAACCCGGGGGAGGCCATTGATCTTGAAGGCGATCCGCTGACCGTCACGATCTGGCCCGCCGACGCCCCCCAACCCGAGGCCCAAGACTGATGACAGAAATAAGTCCCGATACGGCCGAGAATGATCCCTGGGTTTCCTTGGAATTTTCTCCGCCCAAATCGGAAAAAATGGAGCAGTCCTTGTGGGCTGCCATCAAGCGACTGATTCCCCTGAGACCAAAATTTGTGTCTGTGACTTATGGGGCAGGGGGCTCCACCCGGGAGCGCACACACAACACCGTGCGGCACATTCAATCGGAAACAAAAATGGCGACGGCGGCGCATCTTACCTGCGTTGGCGCGACCCGGTCAGAGGTCGACCAGGTGGCCCAGGATTATTGGGACAGCGGCATTCGCCATGTGGTGGCGTTGCGCGGCGATCCCCCCGACGGTGAAACAAGTTATCAACCCCATGATGGCGGGTACGCCTATGCCGCCGACTTGGTGGCGGGCTTGAAAAACGTCGCAGATTTTGAAATCAGCGTCGCGGCATATCCAGAAGTCCACCCCGAAGCCACCAGCGCACAGGACGATTTGGATGTGCTGAAAGCCAAGGTGGACGCCGGTGCCACCCGCGCCATCACCCAGTTTTTCTTCGACAATGAAAAATATTTACGGTTTGTCGATCGCGCCACTGCGGCTGGGATCGATGTGCCCATCGTCCCCGGCATTATGCCGGTGACAAATTTCACCCGAGTGGCGCAATTCGCCGACAAATGCGGAGCCTCAATCCCCCCGGCCATGGCGGAAGCGTTCGCTGGGCTTGAAGATGACCCGGAAACCCGACGCCAAGTGGCATCCGATCTGGCCGCCGACCAATGTCAGGAACTGTTGGACCGTGGAATCAAATTCTTTCACTTTTATACGTTAAACCGTGCTGATCTAACGTTCGCCATTTGCCATTCAGTGGGCCTTGCCCCCGATCGGCGGCGGACAACACGATGAGCCAACAAACACGGGAATTCGCCACCAATGAGTAACTTTCTCGATCAATTGTCCCAGCGAATTTTGCTGTGCGACGGCGCTATGGGCACCCAGGTACAGGCCAGGGATTTGGACCTGGAAAAAGATTACCTGGGCCAAGAAAATTGCACGGAAATTCTGAACAAAAGCCGCCCAGACATGGTCCGTGACATTCACATGACCTATTTGGGTGCTGGCTCCGACATGGTCCAAACAAATTCATTTGGTGGATCCCCCATCACCTTGGGGGAATTCGGCTTGGCCGACGAAGCCCATTGGATCAACCAGCGCGCAGGGGAACTTGCCCGCGAGGCAGTGGCGGAATTCGATGGCGACGGACGCACCCGATTTGTATTGGGGTCCATTGGCCCCGGTACCCGGCTCCCCAGCTTGGGCCACATTGGGTACGTGGAACTGGAAGAGGCCTTCACCCTCCAGGCGGCCGGGTTGATCGACGGTGGGGTCGACGCAATCTTGATCGAAACCACCCAGGATCCGTTGCAGATCAAGGCGGCGATCAACGGCGCCAAGATCGCCCGAGGGGCCGCCAATTCTGACACACCGATTTTGGTTCAGGCGACTATTGAGACCACCGGGGCCATGTTGGTGGGGGCGGATATATCCGCCGTGGCCACTTCAATCGAAGCCATGGATGTGGACTCACTTGGTCTGAACTGTGCCACTGGCCCCCAGGAAATGGCCGAACATGTGCGCTGGCTGACGGAACATTGGCCAAAACATATTTCGGTCCAGCCCAATGCCGGGCTGCCGGAATTGGTGGACGGTCAGACCAAATATCCCTTAGGCCCCGAAGAAATCACCCGGTGGCTGGAACGCTTCGCCTTCGAAGACGGTGTCTCGATGATTGGTGGCTGCTGTGGCACCACCGGCCCCCATATTGAATCCCTGGACGCCATGCTGCGCGGCCACGCCAACGGCGAATGGCGGCCGGTACCGGTGCGCCGGGAACATCACTGGGTCCCGGCCTTGGCGTCTTTGTACAACCAAGTGGAGTACCGCCAGGAAAACGCATATCTGTCCATCGGCGAGCGCTGCAACGCCAACGGATCAAAAAAGTTCCGCGACCTTCAGGACGCCAAAGATTGGGACGGCTGCATCGCCATCGGCAAAGACCAAGAAAAAATCGGCTCACACGCACTGGATATTTGCACCGCATTCGTCGGCCACGACGAAGTGTCGGATATGACCGAGGTTTTGACCCGTATGCGAGGCGCTGTATCGGCCCCGTTGGTGATCGATTCCACGGAATTTCCGGTGTTGGAAAAAGCGTTAGGCCTGTACGCAGGCAAGGCGGTGATCAATTCGATCAATTTTGAAGATGGCGAAGATCCTGCCCACAAGCGATTGGTTTTGGCGAAGCGGTTCGGCGCGGCCGTCATCGCCCTGACCATCGACGAAGACGGTATGGCCAAAGACGCGGATTCCAAACTTGCCATTGCCAAACGGCTGTTCGAATTCGCCACGGTTCAGCACAATCTTAGTCCGTCAGATCTGCTGTTTGATCCTCTGACTTTTACCATCTGCACCGGCAACGAAGATGACCGCAAACTGGGTTTGGAAACCTTGGATTCCATCGAACGCATTTCAAAAGAATTGCCGGAATGCCAGATCATCCTGGGGCTTTCGAATATTTCCTTTGGCCTGAATCCTCCCGCCCGCCACGTGCTGAATTCGGTGTACCTGGATCATGCCTTGAAGCGCGGAATGACCGGCGCCATCGTCCATGTCTCCAGGATTTTGCCTTTGCACAAAATCCCCGCCGAAGAGGTCAAAATTGCCGAGGATTTGATTTTTGACCGACGTAAAGAAGGCTATGACCCGCTGCATGCATTTATGGCGTTGTTCGAAGACCGCAAGGCGCAAAAAACCAAGGTCCAGGAACGCCCGAAAGATGTGGATGAACGTTTGAAACTGCGCATCGTCGAGGGCGACCGCAACGGCCTGGAAGATGACCTGGACGAGGCCATGAAAAAGCACCCACCCCTGGAGATCATCAACAACACCTTGTTGGACGGCATGAAAGTGGTGGGTGAATTGTTTGGGTCCGGGCAAATGCAGTTGCCGTTTGTGTTGCAATCGGCAGAAACCATGAAGGCCGCTGTTGCCCATTTGGAACCCCACATGGAAAAGGACGAAGGTACCCAACGGGGCACCATTGTGCTGGCCACCGTGCGCGGTGACGTTCACGACATCGGCAAAAACTTGGTGGACATTATCCTTACCAACAACGGCTACAAGGTGGTGAACCTTGGAATCAAACAGCCCATCGGGGCAATCATGGAGGCGGCACGCGAAGCCGATGCCGACGCCGTCGGCATGTCCGGCCTGTTGGTGAAATCCACCGTGGTCATGCGTGAAAATCTGGAAGAAATGACCCGGGAAGGCATCGACGTGCCGGTGTTCTTGGGCGGTGCTGCACTGACTCGCGCCTATGTGGAAGACGATTGCGTCACTGCCTATGGGGCCGGTCGGGTGGCCTATGCTCGCGACGCGTTTTCGGGCCTGGGGCTAATGAACCACGTGGCCGAAGGCACGTTCGACGAGCTGTTGGCCGAGACCAAGGCAAAGGCGGCGAACAAGCCCAAATCCAAAAGGCGATTGGGGGCTCCCAGAGGGGAACAGCGCCCGGTCGATGTGGAAGAAGCCAAAATCCGCCGCAACGAATTGAACCATGATGTGGCGCCGCCAGTGCCGCCATTTTGGGGGGCGAAGCAGGTCAGCGGTATCAACATCAAATCTTTGATGCCTTATCTGAACGAAGCCATGCTGTACCAATTTCAATGGGGCTATAAAAAGCAGGGGCGCAGCCGCAAGGAATTCGATGCGTGGGCGGCAAAGGAATTGCGCCCCATCGTCAACCGAGTGGCCGAGCAATCCATTCGCCAAAAAATTCTCCAGCCCGCCGCGTCCTATGGCTATTGGAAGGCGGCAGCCCAAGGCAATGACTTGATTCTTTTTGACGAGAATGGAACCTCCGAGGCCGCGCGTTTTTCGCTGCCCCGCCAGGACAAAAAAGACGGCCTGTGCATCGCCGATTTCGTCCAGGACGTAGACGCAGACCAGCGCAGCGTGGTGGGCCTACAAGTGGTGACTATGGGCGAGCGGGTTTCAGAAGCCGCCCGGGAAATTTTTGAAGCGGACAAGTACCAGGATTATTTGTACCTCCACGGATTCGGGATCGAAATGACCGAAGCCTTGGCGGAATACGTCCACAAACGTATCCGCACGGAATTGGGATTTGGCGATGAAGACGCCCGCGAGCCCGCTAAGATTTTGAAACAAAACTATCGCGGCGCGCGGTATTCCTTTGGCTATCCGGCCTGCCCAAATTTGGGCGACCAACGGGCCCTATTGGAATTGCTGGGGGCCGAGGCAATCGGCATCCGCATGGCCGACGAAGATCAATTGCACCCCGAACAATCAACATCGGCGTTGGTGTTGGTCCACCCCCAGGCGAAGTATTTTTCGGTCTAGCGCGGGTAGTGGCCCAACATTTTTGTTTCGTTGCTCCGCAACATTAGGTCCATCCCCCAGGCCAGCTATTTCTCCATCTAGTTTCCCGTCTCGCTACTGGCCTTGATTGCCAGCTTCAAGCACGGGAACAAAGCCACAGGTTTGGATTTGGTGCCCGGCAAAGCAGCGGACATCATGATCTTGATGGCATCCTTGATTGGCGGCGGTTCGCCAGACCCAAGCATGCGACTGACCCGGCCGCGCTTCCAGTGGTACCAAACCAAATCAGATGGCAGCGCCGACGGGGTATCCGTGCGGGCCTCGTTCACAATACATAACAAGGCTTGAAGGTCGGCTAGGACAAAGCCATATCCTCGGCCGCCGCCATCTTGCTCGAACTCAGATTTCAATTCCTCACCGGAAATGCCTGGGTCATCCTGGACCGCGAAATAAAGCTTCTTTGGTTTTAGCCCGGCGGCCCCCGACGACACGGATTCAACATTAAAAGTGGCGATGGAATTCAAGGCCGGCCACAAACGTTGATGCACAAGGGTATCCTTGCCCCGGTATAAATTGAGGCGGACTACTTCGCGGTCTTGGGCCAGGCCCTGGGCCAAGGCGTGGGCCGGTGCCGAATCCCATGAAAACCCACCGACCTTGCCGGGGTTGTCCGCCTGCAATCCCGCAACGGAAGGAAATTCGTTGCTGCCCTCTACCAACAACATGCCGCGCTCTTCCAGTTCTTCCTCGACGCGTTTGCGTGACTCGGTTTTTCGCAACATTGATCGGTCCTAGTTAGTGGGCGCGGGCAGGAAGGCTTCGACCTCGTTGGACAGAGTCGTATAGGTCAGACCGCCCGCCCCTGTGGCACCACCGATTACATACCAAACTCCGTTAACAGTTGCTGAAGCCAATCCGTGGCGGGCCGTGGGCAGCGGTGCCAAAATTTCCCATGTGCCTGTGGCCGGGTCAAAGGCCTCATGGGCATTAAACGTCAGACCGCCCCCCAATTCCTCGCCGCCGGTCACATGAATACGCCCGTCCACCGCCGCAGCGGTTAGGCCGCCCCTGGCCGACGGCATCGTTGGAAGCCGGGTCCAAGTATCGGTTTGCGGATCGAATACGGATGCCACATTCAAATTGCCCCGGGACCAACGACCGCCCATCACATAGATTTTATCGTCCAGCGCGGCAGCGGATGTGTGTTCCCGAATATTTGGGATGGGGGTCCACGATGTATCCCAAGCGCCGGTGGCGGGATCAAAAGACCAAACCGATTGGGGTACCCCGGCGACCCCGCCCACAACAAATATTTTGCCGTCCGCTGCGGCCATGGCATGGGAGCCCCGACCCCCGGGCATCGGGGTTGCTTGGGTCCACTGGCCCGAAACCGGGTCGTACACCCAGGTGGAGTCCAAAATCGTGCCAAATCCGCTACGGCCAAATCCTCCGGTCACATAAATGCGCCCATCCAAGGCGGTGATGGCGGTGTGGTGGCGGGGCTCAGGAATCGGCGGTAAAACCATCCAGGTGTTATTGGCGGGATCAAAGGCTTCGAAGGTTGTCAGCCCGCCGCGGCGGGTGAGGCCTCCGACCACATAAATAATCCCGTCCAGGGCGGTGGCGGCAATTTCCGATCGTGACGTGGGCATGGGCGTGCCTTGGGCCCATTTGCCCTGGGCGATCGCACCGTTGGAAAGGCCAAATACGACGAACAACAAGGTCGCGAGCACTGTCACAAACGTCCGCTTTACCATGGAAATTCGTCCCCGGTGTGATTGAAAAATTTGCCCGAATCTTCGGGCCCCAGTCCAGCGATAACTGTGCGCATGGCCGAGATGGATTGTTCAGGCGTTCGCGTAGCCCCGGCCCCGCCCATATCGGTTTTGACCCATCCGGGGTTCAGAACGATGGCGATAATCCCGCGCCTTGAAAAATCATGGGCCAAGGTTCGCATGGCCATGTTAAGCGCGGCTTTGGATGTGCGATAAGCCAAATATCCGCCTGAGCCATTGTCGCCGATGCTGCCCATGCCGCTGGTGATCGAGACCATGGTTTTTATCTCGCTGGCGGCCACATGGTCGACAAAAGCCTCGGCCACGCGCACCGGCCCCACCGTATTGACGGCCAACGTTTGGGTGAAGCTGTCGAAATCCATTGGCCCCGCGCCGCCATCTCCGGCGACCCCGGCGTTGTTGATCAGGACGTCGATGGCCTCATTTTTTAAGGCATCAGCAAGGGTGGCAATGGTGTCCGGGGCCGTGACATCCAACGCGTGCACGGAAACAGCATCGGGGTTGGCCGCTGCCAATTGGTTCAGGGCGGTGGCTTTGCTCGGTGCGCGGCAGCCAGCAAACACGCGCCAGCCATCGGCCGCATACTGACGGGCGAATTCCAAGCCAATGCCGCGATTGGCTCCGGTGATCAATACACTGGGCATGGCGGGCAGGGTACCGTGGGCAATCGCTATCCGCCAACCCCTCCGTATGAGGTCCCGATCCCCAGACTTTTGTTTTGTCGGCCTTGAGCCGTTAAGGTGCCGCCAAGACGGGGCGGCATGCGCCCCCAAGCATCGGCGGGGGATTTTCGATGAAGCATTTTGGTTGGTGGTTTACGGGCGCGGTGTTAATCGCGGGCATTTTTGTGTCGGTGTTGGCGGTGACCCCCTTGGGCGAAAAGCCGTTCCGCGCCATGTTCGAGCCCGGAGAAATCACAATTATCGATTTCGCCGAGGTGCAGTTGGAGCGCCGACCCAATCGGTTCCTGGTGTGTCCCACATTTGATCTTTGCTCTGAATTGAACGACCGAACCGCCATTTTTGATGCCGAAGTCCATGAATTAAAGGCCCGTTGGGACGAGCTTGTGGCGTTGGAGCCGCGCATGGAGCTGGTATTGGCGGACGAAGAAAAGATGCAATACGTCTACATCCAGCGGTCACAGCTTTTTCGCTTGCCGGATGTTTTCACGGTGCAATTTTATGACGAAGGCAATTTCCGCTCGACCCTGGCGATTTACAGCCGGGGCGTTTATGGATCTGGCGACTTCGGATCTAATTCGTCGCGGGTGTTCCGCTTTATCGATGGCCTGGAAGAAACTCTGAACGTCTATCGGCGATAAAACCCCCAGGCGCCCTAGGTCTGACCAGCCCCGTTTATTTCCACAATGCACTGGGCCTTCAATGAACTGGCAGCTTGGTGCAGGGGATCAACCGCCAGAATTCGGTTGAGATGGTCAACGGCCACTGGTTTGCTGCCTATGTGGCGCTCTGCCTCGGCCAGTGAAATCCGCAAATCGACGTTTTCCGGGTCCAAGTCCACAGCCGTGCGTTTCGCCTTCAAAGCCTGACTGTTGCGGCCCATGGCGAACGCCACACGACCGATCAAATGGTGGGCATCGACAAATTGGGGATGGTCCTCCGCCACAGCCGTCAACACATCCAGGGCGTCTTGGTGTTTTGCCAAATGGATCAGGCAGATGGCCAAAGACTTGCCGAATTCCGGGGAGTCCGGCCGCAAATCCCGTGCCGCAACCAAGTATTCCAGGGCCAATTCATGGTGGCCGCGGGCGGTATGAATACCGGCCAGGTGCAATGCCGTAGAAACCTTTGATGGCTTTATGTGCCAGCTGGCTTCGAACGCGGTTTGGGCTTCGACGTCCAGACCAAGGCCCACAAGATGACCGGCGAAATAGCGCAAAGCCTCGGCGTCCGCCGGGTCGGCCTTTACGGCGTTGGAAAACGCGTCGGTGGCTTCTTCGATGCGATCCTGGGTGGCGAACAGGGCCCCCAGTCGAAACAAAGGCATCGCCGAACCGGGGTTGGATTTGGCAGCAAAGGCAAAGCTTTGTTCGGCAAGGTCAGACTGTCCATTGCGGTCCAGCAGTTTGCCCAGGACGCACAGGGCGTGGCAGTGATCCGGGAACCGCGCCAAAATGGCTTGGGTGATCTCTTGGGCGCCGGTTTCGTCCCCCACCGCGCCAAGCAATTCGGCATACACCGCACGGGTTTCGATCAAGCCCGGGGCGTCGGCGCGGATGGCGGTGAGATCGCCGATGGCATCGCGATAAATGGGAACGGCGTCTTCGAGGCGTCCGATGTCCACAAGCAGCGCCCCCAGGCCCAAACTTGCCTGCCAATGGGCGGGCCGATGGTTCAGAGCTTGGCGAAACGTGGATTGGGCATCTCCGATGGCTTTTCGAATTACCAACAGATTGCCCAAAATGGTCAACACCCCAACATCGTCGGGAACTAGGGCCAGCACTTGGCGATAAATGGCCTCGGCTTTCCCGAAGTCACCGTTGGCCGCGCTTAAAACGCCCAGTTCGGTCAATCCGGGAATGTTTTCGGGGTCATCGGCTAAGATTTGCCAGACCAGGGATTCGGCACGGTCGAGCTCTCCCTGGTGCTGGTGATCCATCGCCTGGACCAGCAACTGGGATGATGTTGGTTCGAATCGAATATTCAGAGCGTCTTGCACGGGCATTTAAATGCAAACTTCGTGCCTATATGCCGCCGAACCCACCTCCGCCGGGGGAGTCGATGACCAGTATGTCGTTCCGCTCGATTTGCGTACTCTCAGAGCCCTCTAATTCACGCACGGCACCCCCGTCAACTTCGATCCAGGTGCGTCCCAATTTGCCCGGTGATCCGCCGTCAAGCCCGTGGGGTACCACTGCCCGGCGGCCGGAAAGAATTGCCGCCGACATGGGTGCCAGAAATCTCAGCCGTCGTGTGACGCCGTCACCACCTCGGTACTTTCCTTCACCCCCAGATCCCCGGCGTATGGTGAATGCCTCCAAAACCACCGGGAACCGGGCCTCTAGCACCTCTGGGTCGGTCAGCCGCGAATTCGTCATGTGGGTGTGGACCGCCGATGCCCCATCGAATCCCGGGCCGGCTCCGGCGCCGCCACACAGGGTTTCGTAATATTGCAGGCGCTCATTGCCGAATGTGACGTTGTTCATGGTGCCTTGGGACCCGGCCAAAAGGCCCAATGCGCCAAACAGGGCGTCGCAAATGATTTGCGATGTTTCGACGTTGCCCGCCGCTACTGCGGCTCCGTGGTTAGGGTTAACGATGGAACCCTCCGGCAGGACGATGGTGAGGGGCCGCAGGCACCCGGAATTCAGGGGGATGTCGTCGGCCACCAAGGTGCGAAATACATAAAGCACGGCAGCCCTTGCGATGGCGGGCGGGGCGTTGAAATTGTCGGGGCGCTGATTTGATGTGCCGACGAAATCGATGATCGCAGTTCGTTGGCCACGATCCACAGACAAGGTGACCTGCACCACATCGCCGTCGTCTAGGGCGCAGGCAAAGGTGCTGTCCGACACCCCGGCCAACGCGGCGCGCGCACAGGCCTCGCCGTTGTCCTGGACATGGGCCATATAGGCGGTGATCACCTCAAGGCCGTGGGACGTGGCCAGGCGGCGCAGCTCCGCCGCACCCATTTCGCATGCCGCCACTTGGGCTTTTAGATCGGCGATATTCTGATCGGGGTTGCGAGCGGGGTAGGGCCCAGCCGCCAACAGACGGCGCATGTTTGTCTCTAAAAACTTGCCGTCGACCACCAAGGGGGTGATGGGCAGAACGACGCCTTCGTCGTCAATGGTCGTTGATTTCGGCGGCATGGACCCAGGGGTGATCCCACCGATATCGGCGTGGTGGCCCCGAGCACCGACGAAACAGGCCAGGCCGTCGTCGATGAACACGGGGGCAATCACGGTGATATCGGGCAAATGGGTGCCACCCTGGTCCGGGGCATTCATCACGAACACATCGCCGGGATTGATGCCGTCCCCCTGATCGGCGATCACGGCGGCGACGCTTTCGGCCATGGATCCCAAATGCACGGGGATATGGGGGGCGTTGGCGACCAACCCGCCGTTGGCGTCGAACACCGCACAACTGAAATCCAGGCGCTCTTTGATGTTCACAGACGATGCGGTGTTCGCCAACACCTGGCCCATTTGCTCGGCCGCCGCCATGAACAGATTGTTGAAAATTTCCAGGCGCACGGGGTCCACATCGGTGGAGGCGCGTTGCGATGCCTTGGGCGCGGATCGGGTGATGAGCAAATCGCCCGCTCCTGACATCTCCGCCACCCATCCCGGAGCAATCCAATTGGTGCCGTGGGCTTCAACGATCAGGGCGGGTCCGGTGATCGGGCCGACCATATGATCCCGGTGGATTGTCGGGACTGTTTGCGATGCGCCATCCACAAATACCTGGGTATCCGCGATTGGCGCAGTTGAAAGCGTTGAAGGTTCAGCCCCGGCCAGCTGATCATCATGGGGCCTGCTTGTGGCCTCGGCCACCAAGGTCGCCAAAATGGGCGGGGAGTCATCGGGATCGAAGCCGAATCTGCTGCGGTGGACGGCGCGGAATTCGTTGATCATTGCATCTTCCGGGCCGAAGGGCACCGCCAAGGCGGTATCGGATCCCGGCGATCGCAGATGGGCGGATCGGGTCACCTGAATGTCCTCGGGCGGAATACCTTGGGCACGGACCGATGCCTCTGCCTTTGCCACCAAGCCGTCCAAGACCACGTCAATTGCTCCTGTGGCTCCGGTGCCGGATTGGCCCAACGCGGTTTCCATGGTCTGCTCGCGGATCGCAGTGATCTGGCCCATGCCGATGCCCAAGGCCGAAAGCACCCCCGCGTGGGCGGGCACCAGAATTTGGCTCATGCCCAGGGAATCGGCGACAGCGCACGCGTGTTGTCCCCCGGCACCGCCAAAGCAAACCAAGGCGTGGTCGATCACATCGTGGCCGCGTCGGATGGATATTTTCTTGATGGCGTTGGCCATGTTGTCCACGGCAATCGCCAAAAAGCCTTCGGCCAATTCTTCCGGTGATTGCTTGGTTCCGGTGGCAGCCTGAACCTGGGTCGCCAGGGTTGCGAATTTTTCCGCGACAATTTCAGCATCCAATGGCGCGTTGTTGTCCGGCCCGAACACTTCGGGGAATAGCGCCGGCTGGATGCGCCCCAACAGC
>JABHVE010000090.1 GCA_018658465.1 Alphaproteobacteria bacterium | reverse complement strand
CTTGGCTTTTGGCCCTGCCTTGGCTTTTGGCCCTGCCTTGGCTTTTGGCCCTGCCTTGGTCGTCGGTTTTCGTTGGGGCCTGGTGGGTTTGCCGCCCTTGGTTTTCGCCGGTCTGGCAACCCTACTTCGAGGCTTTGACGCTGGCTTGGTTTTCTTTGCCTTGGATTTGCCTGGTCCCTCCCCCTCGCCCGGGCCCGCAGATAAGGTCGCCCGCAGCTTCTTAAGCTCGGTTTGCTCAAACATCAGGCTAGAGCGCTGGGTTGGGTCGTCATTGGTGCCCCGCCGCAGCTCGGCCCCCATGTGATTGATCACCCGGCCCAAGGCATCAGAAACTTCCGCCACCTGGGCCGGGGTTTTGGTATTGATGACAACCGTGTCCTTCATCATGCGCTTGGCGTACTTTGTCGCATCCGTCTCGCCCAAGGCTTCCAGTTCCTTGTCCAGGGCATTCCAGGCGGAGGTATTGCGGGCGCGGAAGGTATCACGGGCATTGCGGCCCCTGGGACGAGCCTGGGATTCCATTTCGACCATGACCCGGACGAACTGCCAAATAACGAATTCAATTTTCATAGGCGCACAATGAACGATTTCATCACCGAGGGCGAGCAGTGCGTACAGCCCCAATGGGGGCTAGGACGAACGTGACTGAAAGAGTGCGTACAGCCCCATGGGGGTTAGAACGAACGTGACTGACACCATAAGAACAGCTGTCATCGGCACCGGCCATTTCGGTCTGTATCACGCCCAGAAATTGGCGAGGATTCCGGGATCGGAATTGGTGGCGGTGGCCGACATCGACCCTGACCGGGCTTCGGAAGTCGCGGGCCAACTGGGGGTCGAGGCCGTCACCAACCCCAGCGATCTGATCGGCCGGGTGGACGCCGTCAGCGTCGTGGTGCCCACCCGCAAGCATTTCGATGTGGCGGCGGAATTCCTAAAAGCCGGCGTCCACGTAATGGTGGAAAAACCCATCACCGGGGACGAGGCCAGCGCCCGAGAGCTGATTGCCCTGGCCGCCGCCAACAAGGCGATCCTTCAAGTGGGGCACTTGGCGCGGTTCGCCGGAGTTACCGAGGCCTTGATCAACGCCGTGGATCAGCCGCTTTACATCGAGTCCGTGCGGGTCGCGCCGTTCAAGCCCCGCGGCACAGACGTCAGCGTCATTTTGGATTTGATGATCCATGACTTGGATTTGGTGTTGGCGTTGACCGACGCCGAACTGACCGATGTGGACGCCGTGGGCACCAGCGTGTTGTCTGATTCAGAAGACATGGCCAACGCCCGCCTGAAATTCGCCGGGGGCTGCATCGCCAACATCACCGCCAGCCGGGTGAGCCTGAAAACCGAGCGCAAAATGCGGATATTCCAGCGCGACACATATATATCCGTGGATTTCGACGCCCAGACGATCCGCACCTTCCGCAAGGTGGGGGACGCCAAGGATAGCGGTGGCATGCCCAATGTGGTGCCGTCCCAGGATTCGTTCGAAGAAACCGACGCCTTGGAGCTGGAATTGGCGGCCTTTGTCGCGTCGGCCCGGGATGGCACCCCGCCCCTGGTGAACGGCGAAGCGGGTCTGCGGGCACTGTTGGCCGCCCAGCGCGTCACCGACAGCCTGCGGGAGAATGCCTCGCATACGGTGACCTGACCCCGGCAACGGAATGTTAGCAATTGCGGTTTTAGTGTAGAGCCTTGGCAAGGCTGTTCTTGTATTATTCCGGCCAGGTGGGGGCGGAAAATTGACTGAAAAGACACCGGCGCAGTCAGTCGACGAGGTCATGGCCTCGCTGCGCAATGAATTTATCGAACGGGCCAACGACCACTTGGACGAGCTCGATACCGCGATTCGCGCCGCCCAGCATGATGCGGGCGGCAATTTCCCAGACGAATATGAATTCCGCCGTAGGATCCACAGCCTGAAGGGCAGCGGCGGCACGTTTGGATTCCCATTGGTTACAGTCATCGCCCACCGCCTTGAGGACTATATGTCCGAGGTGGGAGCCATCGGCGATCACGCGCTGGAGGGCATTCAGGTCTTTGTCGACCGCATACGCGACAACATCGACGGCAAAGGAGCCGCCGAGGACGCGGCGGAAATCGCCCGGGCGCTGCCCATCGCCAGCATCCCTGATTTCGACGTGGTCAAGGTGGACATGGAGGTCATGTTGATCTCGCCGAAGGACATCGCCAGTCACATAATTTCAAGAGAACTGCAGGAATGCGGGTTCCGGGTCGTCAACGTGCCTTCGCCGTTTGAGGCCTTGGAGCAAATCGCTTTGACCAAACCAGATTTGGCCATCGCCACCGCCGTACTGGAGGGCTTGAGCGGCGTCGATCTGGCCTGTGCCGTGCGCGCCATGCCCGCCACTCGGGCTTTGCGTTTCGCCCTGATGACCAGTTTCGAGCCCGGCCACGACGCCCTGAAAGCACTGCCCAAGGACGTTCCGATTATCCGCAAAGGCCCGGATTTGCCCGACGACTTGGCTGAAGTGCTTTACCGATTCGAGATGACCTAACCGTTCATTCTTCCGATCAGCCCGCAACCGCCTTAGTCATCTGCGATTACCGCATCCGCCTCTATTTCCACGAGCCATTCCGGATTTACGAAACGGTTGATTTCCATGATTGTGTCCACTGGCTTGGCATCGCGGCAAAACTTTGCGCGCACTTCGATTACAGATTTCCAATCGTCGATATTTGTTAGCAAAATCCGCGTCCGCACGACGTCGCGCCAACCCGATCCGGCTCGCTCCAAGGCATCGCCAATAATCTCGAAGCAACGTTCTGCTTGTTGACCTGCGTCACCAACACCAACGGTGTTTCCTTCGCCATCAACTGGGGCTGTCCCGCCAATCGAAATGTACGGCCCAA
Source organism: Alphaproteobacteria bacterium (assembly GCA_018658465.1). Classification (GTDB taxonomy): domain Bacteria; phylum Pseudomonadota; class Alphaproteobacteria; order UBA2966; family CAIVPW01; genus JABHVE01. The sequence continues at coordinate 12,058 of JABHVE010000090.1, read as the reverse complement.
CTCTGACGGCTCTGGCGAACCCGACGATATCTTCCATTGGATTGCCGTTTAAAACGAGCTTACGTTTCATGTGATCTGCGTCGGTGATCGATGAACGACATTGGCGCATGCGCGTTGGCTGGGGCGGCAGGATTCGAACCTGCGCATGCCGATACCAAAAACCGGTGCCTTACCGCTTGGCTACGCCCCATTAGCGCCGACGTCTGAGCCGGGGAATGTATGCTGTGCGGGCGCTTCCCGCTACCCCCTGCGCTAGCCGTTGTGAGGAAGCCGCAGACGCAAGCGCCTGCTCTGGGCATCCCAATGGTTCGCCACCACCACCGCGCTGTACACCGCGATGCCCAATGCCGCCCAAAGAACGGTCCAATCCGGGGCCACACGGGCGGCCACGCCCGGGGCCGCCACCAAAGTCAGGTAGACGAATAACCCCCACCGCCACGGCATCAATTTTTCCAGCAGGTTATGGAAATGGATGGTGTCGGACGAGAACGGCGAGCGCCCCGCCATGATCCGATACAGAATGAGCCGCAGGGCATCGACCACCGGGATCAAAAACCACAAGGCGACGATGTCCGCGTGAAGCATGGAAAAATTGACGTTGTAGACGTAGACCGTGAGTACGCCGATGGTGACGCTTAGGGAGTACGTCCCGGAATCCCCCAGAAACAATCGGCCCGCCAGATTAAAGGCAGCGGTGACCCCCAGGGCCACTAGCATAACCGCCAACAATGGCACCAAGTGTTCGGGGGCATAGGGCACCAGCAAGGCCACCCAAACCAAGCACAGGCCGACACCCAAGCCATTTTTGCCATCGGCCATGTTCAAGGCGTTTTGCAGCCCGACCATGCTGATCGCCGTAAACCCGATGCCCCAGAACCCGGCTAGAAAAATCGCGGTTTCCAGGAAGCTAAAATGGAAAAATGTCACAGTGGTGGCGGGCACGAAGATCATTAGGGCCAGTACCGTCCCGGTGGACAGGCCAAGGCGCAACAACGGGCGAATGTGAGCGCGGTCGTCCGTCAATCCCAACAAAAGCGAGGCCACCATCAAGGCCGCCACACCCCCATAGAAAGGCGAAAAATTGGTGGTAACCGCCAGATATCCCGCAGCCAAAATGGTCGGGCCCATGACCGATAGACCGCCGGTCATTGGGGTTGGATTTTTGTGCAGGTGACGGACGCCATCTGGAATATCCATCACCTTCAGCGCCCGCCCCAGGGGACCGGCGACCAAGCAGATGGCGAGGGCAAAAATCCCTGAAGCGGCTAGACCCCAAACCATGGCGATTCCTGACAGTTCATGGGGCCTTGAGCCCCGCCCCAGAGATACCGGACTTAGGCGGCCAAACCAACCTTTCGTTCAGATTTTAGGATGCGATTGTGACGCGTCATCCAACCACGGGGTGATGGCGTCCATGGTGGCATCCAGAACCCTGGCCTGGCCATTGGCATAGGATGCCGCCGCCGCCCCACGCTGGGCTGTCAATTCAGGGGACGCCAACAAGCCGCCGATGGCCCCTTGCAGCCAATGTTGATCCGCCACCCGCACCGCGCCGCCTTGGGCCACCAAGCCATCGGCCAGATCCTGGGCGTTCGCCATGTCGGGGCCGAACACCAGGGCGCACTCCAGCCGCGCGGGCTCCAACGGATTATGGCCACCGTAATCGCCAAACGAGCCGCCAACGAACACCGCCTGGGCCAGGCGGAACCACAGGCCCATTTGCCCCAGGCTATCGGCGATAAAGATGTCGGTACCTGGCCCCGGCACATCCCCACGAGACCCAAGACCGACGTTTAGCCCCTGGGCGGTTAGTGCCTTGGCGATTTCGGGACCACGGTTGGGGTGGCGGGGGGCGATCAGCGTAATCAGCCCGGGATGATCGGGGGCCAAGGCCCCATGGATGGCGCCGGCCATGGTTTCCTCCCCCAGGTGAGTACTGGCTGCAAGCCACCTGGGCCGGTCACCCAAGGCCTTTTCCATCGCCGCCAAGGCATCTGGATCAGCGGCCAGAGGCGGCGCGGCGGCTTTTAGATTGCCCAAAGCCCGCACATCCCGGGCACCCAGGGATGTGAAGCGATCACCGTCCACTTGGGATTGCCCCAACACCAGGGCGAACGGGGCCACGACGCTTTTGGCCATCGACCGCAGCTTTTGCCAGCGCCCATGGGATTTCGCCGACATGCGGCCGTTGACCATCAGCGCGGGGATGCCGCGCCGGTGCAGGCCAGTCAGAGCATTGGGCCACAGCTCGGATTCCACCCAGATGCCAAGGTCAGGTCGCCAGTGGTCCAAGAACCGCGCCACAGGGCGAGGCAAATCCACCGGCACATATTGATGGATGGCGCCTGGGGGCAGTTGTTCTGCCATCATCTGGGCAGAGGTCACAGTGCCCGTTGTGATCAGCGGCGTGAGCGCGGGCCGTTCGTCGGCAATACGGGCAATCAAAGGCAACAACGATACGGATTCGCCGACGCTGGCGGCGTGCAGCCATACAACGGGGCCATTGGGTCGGGGAACGCTGGCATTGCCCAATCGTTCCGATACGCGTGCTGGGTCTTCTTTGCCCCGGTTGGCGCGGCGACGGAGAATGACGGGGGCAAACGGCGTGGCCAAAAGCCCGGCTAGGCGATAGACGCCCAGGCCCAGACGCGCGGACACTCCGCCTGTGCCATTGGTGTTTGGTTCTGGTGCCCCCATTGGGGTCAGGGAATAGCACGATTGCTTGGGCGGCGGCGGCAAAGTTCTTCGTGGAGTTTCGGCCCGGAATAGGCGATACCGACGCCACCGCATTCATCGTTGAGCCGGACCCCATGGCGATTCCCTTTATTGATCTGAAATCCCAATATGCGGCCCTGAAGGCCGATATCGATGGCCGCATCGCCGCCGTCTTGGATCACGGGGCCTATGTCATGGGCCCAGAGATTTCCCAATTGGAAACCGAACTGGCCGAATTCGCCGGGGCCAAACACGCGATCGCTGTGTCCAGCGGCACCGATGCTTTGTTGCTGGCGTTGATGGCCGAGGATATCGGGCCTGGGGATGCGGTCTTTGTTCCGACATTTACTTTTGCCGCCACTGCCGGTGCCGTTCGCTTGGCGGGGGCAACCCCCGTGTTTACGGACGTGGACCCGGTCACCTGCAACATGGACCCAGATGATTTGGCAACGCGCATTGACCAGGTCGTCGCCCAGGGTACCCTGAAGCCACGGGCGATCATTACGGTGGATCTGTTCGGGTTGCCCGCAGACTATGCCGCGATTGATGTCATCGCCGAACACAACGGACTTTTTGTGATTGATGATGGCGCCCAAGGATTTGGGGCCGCCGTGGGGGATCGACGGGTGGGAACCTTGGCCCCGGTGACCGCCACCAGCTTTTTCCCGGCAAAACCATTGGGCTGTTACGGCGACGGCGGCGCGGTGTTCACCAACGACCCCGACCGCCTAGACCGCTTCAAATCCATTCGTGTCCATGGCTTTGGTGGTGATCGAAACGAGATCGTTCGCATTGGGTTGAATGCCCGTATGGATACGATCCAGGCGGCGGTGCTTTTGGCGAAGCTATCGGTTTTCGAAACTGAATTGGCTGCCAGAGACTCCTTGGCAACGTTGTACGACGACCGCCTGGGGGACGTGGTGCAGCTTCCCGGGCGCAGCCCCGGTACGACCAGCGCCTGGGCCCAATACACCATTCAGGTTGAACATCGCCAGGCGGTGCAAGAAAGACTTAAAGCCGACGGGTTCCCCACCGCCGTTTACTACGCGATCCCGACGCACTTGCAGCCCGCCTATCAAGCCTTTGGCGACGGACCGGGAAGCTTGCCAAATTCCGAGCGCCTGGCCGGGCGGGTTTTGAGCTTGCCCATGCATCCCTACATGGATGAGGCCACGGCAGAACAAATATGTGACTCGCTGACCCGGGCGGTAAACCAAGGGCGTTAAATTTTGCCGCGATTTTCCATCCAGCGATCCAGACAAACCCAGGCGAACAATGTCCCCCGATGATCGGCGGAGCCTTGTGCGTGGTCCTGCCACTTCTTTGCCAGAAATTCGAAATCCATTCCCATGTCGGTGGTGCGTCCGCGATCCGGCACCGGCCATTTCCGAAGCCAGTCAGCCACCGGAATTCCAAACCCTTTCTTTTTGCGGGTCAGAACGGCGGCCGGAACAATCCCGTCCATGGCCTGGGCGAGAATCCATTTCTGCTGGCCGTCACGGTGCTTGGCATCATAGGGAAGGCTGAGGCAATAATCGGCCAAATCGCGATCCAGAAACGGGCTGCGGACTTCCAACGAATTCAGCATGCTGGCGCGATCGACCTTGGCCAACACACTGCCGGGTAAATAAAAATTTGCGTAGAATTCCAGCGCCCGATCATGGACATCTTGGCGTTGGCTGCCCTGCCACAGATCGATCGCCGCGCCATACAGATCTTTGACGCCGACGTCAGTTCCGAACAATTCAGAAATTTCGCTGACTTCAGCCGGGGCCAGCCAAACCGGGTGCCAGGCAGACAGGTCGTGGGAAAGACCGCGCAAGGCCCGGCGCAATTTGAAATCAAAACTGAGATTGCTTGAGGATCGAGGCAACAAATTCGCCGCGCCGCGAATGACCCCATGGAGCAATGAGGGCACCATCCCATTGTAGGCCTTGGCAAGTTTCAGCACACCAAATGTGTCATAGCCTGCGAACATTTCATCACCGCCATCCCCAGACAGCGCCACAGTCACGGAGTTTTTTGCAAATTTCGACAGCAAGTATGTGGGCAGAATTGAGGGATCCGCCACGGGTTCGTCGACCGCCCCCAGAATTTCGTCGACCAACCCCAGGGACCCATCAAGATCAAGGATTTGTTCGTGGTGGCGTGTGCCAAAATGGGCGGCAATCTGGGCCGCTTGGGCGCTTTCGTCATAAGACGATTCTTGGAAGCCAATCGTGAAAGTATCCAACGGCACCCCGTCGCCCAAGACGTCCCTGGCGAGGGCAACCACGCTGGCGGAATCAACGCCGCCGCTTAGGAAAAATCCCAAGGGCACGTCGGCCTCTATCCTTCGGCTAACCGCATTGCGCAATAAATCTAAAACGTCTGCGGCCCACGCCTTTGGCCCGCCCCCAGGGACGGCAGTATCGCGAAATTCATAGCGCCAAAAAGTTTGTACCCGCATCGCCCCGGATCCAACGTCAAAGACCGCCGTTTCGCCGCCGCGCAGCTTTTGCACGCCCTGGTACAGAGTGGCCGGAGCCGGCACATAGCCATAGGCGAAAAATTGCATCAACGATTGGGGATCAAGAGTCCCCACAACGGCCGGGTGCTGCGCCAGAGATGTCAGCTCCGAGGCAAAGACGAGCGTCCCACCCTGGGCACACAAATACAGGGGCTTTTTCGCGAACCGATCCCGGGCCAAAAAGATCTGATCGCGGGTTTGGTCATACAGAGCAAAGGCGAACATGCCGTTCAGACGCGTGACCATGTCTTCGCCCCATTGGGCATAGGCATGTAGCAAAACCTCGGTATCCGAATGGTCAGATTGAAAGGTTGCCCCCAGGGCGGCTAGCTCCCGGCGCAATTCCAAGTGATTGTAAATTTCGCCGTTGAACACCACGGCGTTGCCGGATTGCGCTTCCAACATCGGTTGGGCCCCGCCGACCGGGTCCAAGACAGACAGGCGTCGGAAGCCAAAGGCAAGGGGTTGGGCGCCGCCGTCGCTGAACCATTCGCCGCTGTCGTCCGGACCCCGATGGACCAGGGCCGCACACATTTTTTCAAGATCGGGTTTGGTTCCAGGGCCGACGAAACCGGCAATACCGCACATGGTTAGTCGTCGGTGGTGGACTTGCGGGAATGCCTGATAGCGTACGGTTTTTTGTCCTGGCTTTCATAGTAGGTGCGCAAGATCATCTCCGCCACCAAGCCAATTAACAGGCACATGATTCCCAAGACGGTGAGCAACACCACCAGCAACGGCAACGGCGTGCTGACGAAAGCGACACCGTTCGCGAATTTGTTCCAAATCGTAAAGGTGCCCACCAAGGTGGCTGCCAGCAGGGCCAAAAGCCCTACCCCGCCAAACAGGTGCATGGGCTTTGTCGCCGCCCGTTCCAAGAACGCCACCAGCATCAGATCCAACACCACTTTCCAGGTGCGCCCCAGACCATATTTGGATTGGCCAGCTTCTCGGCGTCGGTGATTGACCGCGATTTCTGTGACCCGGGCACCCTGCCATGACGTGTAGATTGGAATGAACCTGTGCATCTCGCCATACAGGCGCACATCTTCCAACACCGACCGGCGATAGGCTTTCAAAGTACAGCCATAATCCCGTAACCGAACGCCGGAAATTCTCGAGATCAAGCGGTTGGCGACCCGGCTTAAAAATGATCGGAGTAAACCGTCGCGGCGTTTTTTGCGCCACCCTGACACCACATCAAATCCCTGATTCAGTTCGGCCAACAGTTTGAGGATATCCGCTGGATCATTTTGACCGTCCCCATCCAGGGTGATGACGATGGTACCTGTTGAGACATCGAACCCGGCCATCAAGGCGGCGGTTTGGCCAAAATTGCGCCGTAAATGCAGCGCTTGGGTGGTCGCCGATCGGCCCGCTATTTCATCTAGCAGTTCCGAAGTTCCATCCGTGCTGCCGTCATCAACAAAAACAATTTCATAGGTTTTGCCAAGAATGTCGAGGGCGGCGGTTAGCTCGACAAAGACCCCATCCACCGCGGCAGCCTCGTTGAAAACGGGAATGACGACAGACAACTCAGGGGCTTCGGTCATTTCGGATATTTTGTCCATGGGGTCCGCCGGGTTCAGCATGGAAAGAAACTAGCTTTCCAAAGGGGTCGGGTAAAGGTGCCCCACCATTACGGCCTGCGCGCCGCCACCGCTGATTTCCACTTTGCCAAGGTATTTTGCAAAGACTGGGGAAGCCGGCGGACCAATGCCTTGCGCATTCTAAACAGGGGCGGTGAGATATCGGGGACCGGCGCATGGGGCGGGATCTCGGTCGCCTGAAGGGCTGACGACACAGCCTCAACCGCGTCGTCGCGGACGTAAAGGAAGGCATTATAGCGGTACCAGGATTGTACATCCGGGTTTGCCCGAATTAGCGGCCGCACAGCATCGAACAACCGGTAGCCCCGCGCCGCAAACAAATCCCGCCAATACCCATAGTCCTGTTCGTTGACATGGTTTTCACCGCCTTGACCCGGGGGCGCGGCTGAAAACAAAACCATGGTGCCGTGGCGCACCAAATTGTCGATAAATGCGGCGGCGCCCGAGGCGGGCAAATGCTCGGCGACCTCGAGGCTTTGCACCAAATCAAAAGTGCGCCCACCCAGATCGATGGGGTCCGTCAAATTGAAGGACAAGAATGCTTTTGCGCTGATTTGCAAATCAGCGATGTCGACCCAGGGGCCGTCGACGCCTTGAATTTCTGCGACTCCCGCGGCTTTCCATGCGGCCAGCCATACCCCCTGGGCACAGCCAAAATCACATACGGAGGCGATTGGACCAACTGAGTCTGCGGCCAACAACGAGGAGGCGATGATCTGCGCCGACGTTTCTGACCCGTGGCTGGTGTAGGCATAAAATTGTTCGCTGTAGCCGTTCATTCCAAACTCAGCGCTTGCCAAATCAATCAGCCCGATAGGCCGGGCAGACAGGATACGTTACCATTGAAAAATGGACGAACACTGAATACATCGACTCCGATTTCTGTGTCCGGTACCGACCAGTCAAGACGAACACGGCTATCATTCAGCGTCCCATACGACCCAAGCGCCGACGCCATCCCATAGCGGTTGGTACTAATTCCCGGCCCATTCGAAAAACTCCTGGCACAGAGACCGCCTCTCGGGCCAGAGCCAATCGTTGGAAGAACCTCAGCGGCCTTTGGTCTGAGGACGCCGCCTCGTACCCCAATTTTTGAAGCTGATCAGCCGCGACTTTCTCGAACGAAGCAATATTTGATGCGGACATCCCAGTCCGCCATCGTTTTGCAGTTTCAGGATTGGGAGGCTGCGCCAATTGGGTATGTCCGGGTAGTCTTGACATCGCCTTGGCAAGGCTATGGTCCGCCGCGGCCATCGCACGTCGTGATCCCTCTACACCAAGAAAAAGGCCGATCCTTCCAAGTGTTTCCTCGTGCGCGGTCACTAAATCCTCGAAACGTATTTCCAAATATCGAGTGCCGAGCCCAGGTGCAGCACCCCGATAGGCGTCGACGTGTTCCGACCACAATTTTGCCGCTGCGGTTTCCGATTTTGGCCCAAACCACGTGCTACGCCACGAATATGAAACAGCCCGGCCATCGCGAACCAAGTGGATGACAAAGGACTTCGGGAAAACCCTTTTCGTCAAATCGACGGGGAAAGGCCTGTAATACACGGACTTGTCTCCGAATCGCGCCAGCCCTTTGGTCGCAGCAAATTCTTGAAAAAGGTCAACGACCATCGTTTCAAATGAATTCGAAGCCTCAATGATTTTTTCGGCCTGCGGGAGGGTGGCAAGCAAACTGTTGTCGCGTTTCTCGAGCGGATCAAGAGCGGGCAGCGCTCGCAGCCAGATTCGAGTGTACTTGTAGATGTCGTGCAGCATGTCCCGGCGATTTGTTGCGAGCGACAAATCCCCCCACAAATGGCGGGATTGGCCAAACCTGGGGATAAAATGCGTTTCCAGTGGAAAGGCAATGCCGAACGCGGCCCCAATGGAAGCGGCAAGCAAATGGGTTCCCGACCGGGGGCAACCGACAATCAGAACAGGGGGTGGGTAGGCGCTCGGGTCGCCTCGCGGATTAGACAACGTCCCAAATCCGTTGGCCAAAGCGGGCGAGATAAATTTTTGCCATCCCGCCAACAATGAATATGGTAAGTATGGACAACGCGTGGAGCCCGGTTGCCGCGACCAGCGCCTGATCGAACGGGACGGAATTCGCCAATAAGGCAACGATTGCAGCGGAATGGTATAATCCCACGTTGGCGGGCACCACATTGACCAACGCTGCCAAATTCACGGAAACAAGAACCGCGACCCCAGTTGGCCATGGCAATCCAGGGATGATTTCAATCAGGAAAACCGTGATTGCAGCAGCGTTTAAAATCCAAGCGATCAGACCAAGGCCAAGCATTCGGATGGCCGACCCCGGGGCGATTGTGGCAAGGCCGTTGCTGGCCCGGGAAAGGATGGGTCCGACCCGGCCCCGTAATCGCGGTCGATTGGCAAAATTTGCGACCCACGTGGACAAGGGTGTTGAGAAGACGCTGGCCACGGCAAACATGCCCAGCGAAATTGCCAGGACAATCCCGCCTCCAACGACAAGTCCAGGACCCGAATCCGGAACTACCAATGCCGCAAATCCCGCCAAAGCTGCCAAGGCAAGTAAGTCCGTCAGGCGTTCTGCAATCAACGCCCCGGCCACATGGCCCGAATCACCGTGGACCCGCCGCGCCCACAGCACTCGGGCGGCCTCGCCGAGGCGCAGGGGCAATGTGATCACGACAACAAAGCACCAGGCAAACCCTGCAAGCATTCGGCCCATCGGCGCTTCGACTGCCCCCCGCAGTTGCCCATGCCAGCGCACACCGCGCACAAGAATTGAGGCTGCGATCAGCCCGCCCGCTAGTGCGGCGGAACGCAGGCTGGAGGGGGTGGCCAAAGACGCCCACACAGCATTGCTGGGCCAATTCCGAGCAATGATGACAGCGATACCCACCAACACAGCGACCGAAGCCACAACCGAAAAGACTCTCATGAAACCTGCGGGCGTATGAACAAATTGCACCAAATGACGGAAAGCGGGCCGACGGTATGGGTCATGATTTTCGCCCTTGCAGTCACCGTCCGCAGCTTGCTCGCGGTCTTTGCCCCGGGTGGCGGCGGCGACACGGAATCCTACACGACCGTCGCTCTCAATGTCTTGCAGAATTTCTGCGTTTCCCAGTCAGACCCTAGTGGGGGTCAATGTCTGGCAAGTTGGGGAGGGAATCAGGGCCCCGGGTACCCCGCCTTTGTGGCACTTGTATGGGCGACCGTGGGCACATGGGAGCCCAGCGTTCGTCTTGTTCAGGGCGTTGTTGCCGGCGCCGCGATTGTGCGTTTGGCGTTTGCAGTCGGCGTTCTAACGCGTCGCCGAGCGATCGCTTTGGTCTGCGGCGTTGTCTTGGCGGTTTCACCCCTTCAGGCGGCTTGGTCACGGATGTTTTTGACAGAGTCCCTTGCGCTGGCCACCACCACATTCGTGATCGCCGAGCTGCTGCTATCGCTGGCAAATAAGAAACTGCGGGTCTGGCCCCTTGGCCTGACTCTGACCTTGGCAGTTTTTGTGCGCTATGACGCCGCCCTTTTGGCAATACCTATCGCAATCGCCGCATTGTACATCCATGGCTGGCGGGACGGCATTATGCGCGGCGCGGTTGTCGCCGCAATCGTGACAATTCCCTTGGGGGGATGGGGTGCACGGGGCGCCGCAAACGAACTGGGATGGATTCCCCCGAGGATCGCCGCCTTTGAGGGCGGCGATCCTGCTTATGGATATTTCGATTGGGCTTCAACATGGTCGCGAAATCAATACGAGCGCCCAGCCTGGGCGTTCCCAATTCACGTTGCCAAGTATTCGTGGATTCAAATTCCTGACCATGCGTTTCGGCTCGATGCCGAGCGGACGGTGGTGAACAATCTGCTGGCTGAATTGGCCGCATACGACGACCAGGCCATGCCGATGCACATTGATGCCATTTTCGCGGACTTGGCCCGGGGTGCCCGGGTGGTTTATCCGTTTAATACTCGGGTGGTGGTCCCGCTGGTCCGCGCTGCGGATATGTGGGGTAACCCGTTCTACAGTTTTGGATGGCCCTCGGAAATTGGCGACACAAGACCCAACCCATCGGCTCTGATCACAGAGAAAGGCTTGTTCGGAGCCGTTTTCGAACTTGTCACTCAATATCCGAGCCAAGTATTCGTCAAAGGGGTTGTGGGAATCTACCGCTATGTATTGCTCCTGGTTTTTGCGGGCCTTTTGGTGCTGGCGGCAACAGGACGGACCCGGGGCACCGGTGCCGTGTTGGTGCTGGCACTTTCCTACGCGGTGGCGCGGACCGTGCCTTTTAGTTTGTCCCACGCCAGCGAGACACGGTACATGATCGAGGCAATCCCGCTCATTGAGGTTGCTGTGATCATGTGGATCATGGGCTCTGTCAGGTAACAAACCGCAAATGCGCCATAAAACATGTGCGGAATAGCCGGATTCATTGACACAAAGCGGCAGACCAAGGAAACCGGTCTGCACGCCACGGTCGACGCCATGACCGAACGCCTGATCAACCGAGGCCCGGATTCTGGCGACGTTTGGGTCAATCCGGAACAAGGTGTGGCGTTTGGCCACCGACGTCTGGCCATCATTGATCTGACGGACCATGGCAAACAGCCCATGGCGTCAGACGGCGATCGGTGGATGATCACGTTCAATGGCGAGATCTACAATTTCGAGGAAATACGCGACACCCTCAAAAAACTGGGCCACGCATTCCATGGCAATTCGGACACCGAGGTCATGTTGGCAGCGGTGAAGGAATGGGGCCTGGAGGCTGCGGTCGAGCGATTTATCGGGATGTTTGCCTTTGCATTGTGGGACACCCAAGATCGCACGCTGCATCTTGGGCGCGATCGCATGGGCATCAAGCCCCTGTATTGGGGCATTTTTGGCGATCACCTGATGTTTGCCTCGGAATTGAAAGCGTTCACGGCCCACCCCGAATTTGTCGCCGAAATTGACCGACCTGCCTTGGCGACGTTTTTGCGGCGATCTAACGTGCCCGCACCCCAATCCATTTACACCGGTGTATCGAAACTGCCCGCTGGGTCGATCCTGACCCAAAAAGCCGACGGCACCCCACCAACCATTGCAGCGTTTTGGTCCATGAAATCACTGGCGGAGGATGGCGCCCGAAACCCGTTCCAGGGGTCCATGGAGGACGCGGTGGGTGAATTGGAGCCCTTGTTGCGGACATCCGTGCGCCAACGGATGATTTCCGATGTGCCCCTGGGATCTTTTTTGTCGGGG
>JABHVE010000151.1 GCA_018658465.1 Alphaproteobacteria bacterium | reverse complement strand
GGGTGGGGCGGGTCCCCCCCCGCCGCTGAACTTCCCCACCGTTATACCCATGCGATTTTGTTATATAAATTGACTAATTTCGTTGATTTGATATGCATATCTGCATGGATTGGCGTTCAGTAAATTTCGATTGGAACCGCGCCCGGGCGTTTCTGGTGACCGCCGAAGAAGGTTCGTTGTCCGCTGCCGCCCGGGCTTTGGGTTTGGCCCAACCAACCCTTGGCCGCCAAGTCGATGCCCTGGAAAGTGAACTGGGGGTGGTGTTGTTTCAGCGCGCTGGACGGGGGCTTGCCCTGACCGCCAGCGGACTTGAATTGCTGGACCATGTGCGGGCCATGGGGGATGCCGCCAACGCCGTATCCCTGACCGCGTCTGGCCAGGCGCAGTCAATCGAGGGGACGATTTCCATCACCGCCAGCGAGGCAAACGCCGCCTTTTATTTGCCGACCATCGTGGCAAAGTTGCGCCAGATGGAACCCGGCATCGAAGTGGAAGTGATCGCATCAAACACCGCCAGCGATTTAGGGCGGCGGGAAGCTGATATCGCGGTGCGCAGTTTTCGTCCGACCCAGCCGGATCTAATTGCCAAGAAGCTTCGTGACGATCCGGCGCGGCTGTATGGATCCAAACGTTATTTGAAAAAGATTGGCACCCCCAAAAAACCCGGCGATCTTAGCCGCGCAGACTTCATCGGCTTCGACGACACCGACACTTTGTTGCAGGCGCTAAATGGGATGGGCCTGGATCTAACCCCTGACAATTTCTCGGTGGTGGCGGCAAACCATTTGGTCCAATGGGAACTGGTCAAACATGGATGCGGGATCGGCGTGATGCCGGAACGAGTGGGCGACGCCGAGGCGCTGGTTGGGCGCGCCCTGCCCGATCTTGCGCCGATGATGTTCCCGATCTGGCTGACCACCCACCAGGAACTGAACACCAGCCGCCGAGTGCGCATGGTGTTCGACTTGCTGGCCGAGGAACTGGCCAAGGCTTGAGGCCGGGTCGGTCCTATTTTGAGAGCGCGACGATTTCTTTGTTGGCGCGGGCCAAGCGTTCCGCCATCAGCCGGACAATATAAGCATGGAAAAACTTGGCCACATGGGGATGGCTTTGGTCCAATTCTTCAAATCCCTTGCGGTCCAACCGACAGAAGATCCCATCTTCCTTAATCTTGGCCGTGGCCGATCGCGGAGCCCCGGTGTACAGAGACATTTCACCCAAAATCGCCCCCGAACGAAACGTCCTGAGGTGGATGGGTTTGTCGTCCGGCAACACCATGACCACCGACACTTCGCCTTCTAGGACGAAATAGATGGTGTCCCCAGGGTCACCCTGATTGAACAGAACATGGCCAGATTTATAGGTTTCCGTTTCGAATTTTGACGCGACGATTTCGGCCGCCTCTTGGTCCTGCAAAAGTTCAGACAACAAAGGCACCAATTCTTGGGTGTCGATTTCTGTGCTGAATTCCAGCAGTACTTTTTCCTCGCACCAGGCCACGCCTTCATCAAGTTTCTGGAAAATCCGAGTGGCCTGATCCGGGTCGTCTTCCCCGCCCCCCAGTTCACGCAGCTTTTCTTCAACGTCTGCGCTGCACCCTGTGAACACCAAAGTCTCGCCGCCACGGTCACAAAGCTGGATCAATTTTGAGAAGCTGTTGGCGGCGGAGGTATCCACCGCGTCGACATGTTTGAAATCCAATACCAAATAACGGACGGGCGGCCGATCTTCATCCTCCATGCGCGCCCGAATGGATTCTAACAATCGGCTGGCTGTGCCGAAGAATAGAAAACCCTGCAGGCCAAAGATTTGGATGTTTTCGCCGCGCTCATCCAGAAAACTTCTTTCTTGAGGGTGGCGGTCGATATTGCTGGCGTGCTCGGCCCCAGACATGCTGGCCTTGATGACGCTGAGCTTGCTGTAGCTGTGGACGAACAGAATGATCGACAAAACAATGCCAACACCCACGCCTTCGAGAATGCCAAATCGGGCGACCACGGCGAGGATGGCAAGGACGACCAAATAGTCGCTAAGGGGCAGTGACTTGCGCGCGGTCCACAGCCAAGAAACCAAGAAATCTGCGCCTAAGTAAATCAGCAGTCCGCCCAAAATCCAGGTCGGGATCACGGCAATTGGCGCCGGGCCTGCCAGCAAGGCCCCGCCGATAATCAGGGCATAAACCAAGATCATCAAAAACCGGTCACCGCCAAGTTTGAAAGTAAACGCCGTGTCGGACGCCGCCTGAATTCCCAACGTTCCCCCAAGCAGTCCGGTGCCAATGTTGCCAAGCCCGGCGGCCTTCAGTTCCCGATTGGGATCCAAATCCCGGTTCAAAATGATTTCGATGCCTGAGACATCCAACAGCAGAATGATCATGCTGATCAGGGACATCACCAAGATGAACCCTGCTTGTTCCAATACCGCCGGCCAGTGCACCAAACCCAATTCAGTCAGGGAAAGCACCGGCAAGTAGGACACAGACTCCGTATCAAGATTGGGCAACCAATTGGCCGCTGCCGCCTGGTCCACGGACATCCCCAGCGCCGCCAGAATTCCGTAAAACAGGATCAGGCCCCCGGCCAAAAATGCCGGTAACAAAATCCAATGCTTAATGCGCTGCTCGACCCCGTAAAAGAGAACCGCAAAGGCCAACGCTGGCGCCATGTGCGCCAAGGCGTCCCCGGTAATGAGTGTGGAGGGTTCGCCGAAATCTCCGGCTTCGCCCAATGCCACGGCCAGGCCGCCTTGGGCCAGCAAATATCCCAGCCCGGCGAAAAATCCGCCCATGACCGGGTACGGAATATAACGGACCATCGATCCCAGTTTGGCCTGCCCCATGAAATACAGGGCCACGCCGTTTACGATCGTTGCCACCAAAATCGCCGCCACCACCGTCGGCATCACCACGTTTCCGGGTTGGTCGCCAACGCTGATGGCAACG
>JABHVE010000064.1 GCA_018658465.1 Alphaproteobacteria bacterium | reverse complement strand
TCGTCGACCACCACCACGACCCGCGCGGTTGTTGGTGCGGCTGCCGAGGCGCGCATCAAAGGCTATGAAGGTGATGCCTGTGGTGAGTGCGGAAACTTTACGTTGGTCCGCAACGGGACGTGCATGAAGTGCATGACCTGCGGCTCCACCAGCGGGTGTTCATGAGCACCAATCACATAAAATTTAGAAAATTTGGGATCCGCCATGCCCACATGGCGGTGTCGCGGGCAGTGGGCAGCGCATGTTCCCGATGCGCCGCCCGGCCTGCATTCGACCGGGTAGTATCAGTAGTTTTAGATCCTCCCTGATCGACTGGACGCGCCGCCCCGTGCCCACGGTTCGCGGCGCGTCCTTTTTTCTAATATCCGAAAACTGATGACCCGTCGATAGCTGCGCTGTGCACCTACAGTTTTTGGCACGCATTTGTGACGCTTATCCGGGGCACCCGGCTTTTTCTTCTGTGGTGGCAAGACCACACCGGCTCAGTTCTCCGGGTGCGTCCTGGGGTTTGCGCGCAGCAGCCAAATGCCGAAACTGATTTGCCAGATCAGCATGGGCAGGTAGAGCTGGTAGCCGAGTATCTCCAGATTTGGATTGATCCATGGCAAAGCCATCGCAGGAATGGCGAGCGCCACCGCCACGAACCCCAATCCCCCAATGAATTTGGACGACGGAAATGAAATCGCGCTGTAAACCGCGACGCCCAGTACGAAAAAGAACGAGCCAATCGTTACGCCCCATTTCGCCACAACGAGAACCGCGTAGGCGACCGCCTCCAACGCAGCCGGGTCCGCTGCCGCCGCATGCTTCCCGGCAATCCACGTGAACGCGAAATTTCCCATGTTGTGGGCGGCAAGAAGGATCGCCGCCGCGACAAACCAAAGCGACCCCAACATCGGCCCAAGCCGTCTACCGAACACAACGTACAACAGAGCCGCAACCGTCAGGAGCAGGACATCCGACAACGTGTCGAATACGAGCTCGGTTACGTGGGCCAGGGGGTGGAGCGCGACACGCTGAAGCGCCTTTTCAATGTCATCTGGGTTCAGCGTGATGTCGTAGACGAGGGTGATCGCCAATGCGGTAGCCACGGTCACCACGACCAGTATCCACAACACGCCGCATAATCTCGAAAGCTGTTCCATGCGGAAGGGGACCATTATTCCTGCCCCGGCTCAACCTTTTTTGGCGGCATGACGATTTTGATGTGGACGTCTTTCAAGGCTTGCTCGGGCACCACGGCGGGGGCGGCCATCATCAGATCCTGGGCATTTTGGGTCATGGGGAAGGCGACGATTTCGCGTAAGTTTGGTTCGCCCGCAATCAACATGACAATCCGATCGATGCCCGGTGCGATGCCGCCGTGGGGTGGCGCGCCATAGCGAAAGGCGTTGAGCATGCCGCCGAATTTTTCCTCCACATCGGCGGAGGAATATCCCGCGATATCGAACGCCTTCACCATAATGTCTGCCCGGTGATTTCGGATGGCCCCCGACGACAATTCCACGCCATTGCAAACGATGTCGTATTGATAGGCCAGCACCTCGACCGGGTCTTTTTCGTTCAGGGCCTCTAAGCCGCCTTGGGGCATGGAAAACGGATTATGGCTGAATTCGATCTTGCCCGCGGTTTCGTCAAATTCGTACATGGGGTAATCAACGATCCAGCAGAATTTGAATTCGCCGCCACCGATTAGCTCTAGGTCTGTCCCGACTTTTGCCCGGGCCAGGCCAGCCAGTTCAGCGGCTTTGTTGGGCTGGTCGCAAGCAAAGAACACACCGTCGCCAGGGTTTAGGCCGGCGATTTTTTGGATCATGGCGACCCGATCGTCATCAAGGTTCTTGGCGATCGGGCCTTTAGCAGGACCGTCCTCGGGGAACTGGATATACCCCAATCCCGGCCAGCCTTCGGCCCGGGCCCAGTCGTTCATCTTGTCGAAGAAGCTGCGGGCACGGCTCGCTGCACCCGGTGCTGGAATGGCGCGCACCACGGCGCCCTTTTCGATGGCTTTGGCGAAAATTCCGAATCCTGAGCCCTTGAACGCTTCGGTGACATCGGCGATCTCGATGGGATTGCGCAAATCGGGCTTGTCGGTGCCGTATTTCAGAATCGCTTCGGCGAAGGGAATGCGTGGGAACGGTCGCGCTACGTCCTTGCCAGTGAATTCTTCGAAGACCCCGGCGATCACCGGCTCGATGGCCTGGAACACGTCTTCCTGTTCGACGAAGCTCATTTCCATGTCGAGATGATAGAACTCGCCGGGGGAGCGGTCGGCCCGGGCGTCTTCGTCACGGAAACACGGGGCGATCTGGAAATAGCGATCAAAGCCTGAGACCATATACAGCTGCTTGAACTGCTGAGGGGCCTGGGGCAGCGCATAAAATTGCCCGGGATGCAGACGGCTGGGGACCAAATAATCCCGCGCGCCTTCCGGCGATGAGGCGGTCAGAATCGGCGTCTGCAATTCGGTGAAGCCTTGGTCCACCATGCGCTGGCGAATGCTGGTGATGACTTTCGATCGCAAAATGATATTGCGCTGCATCTTTTCACGGCGCAGATCCAAGAACCGATAGCGCAGGCGCAAATCTTCCGGGAATTCCTGGTCGCCAAACACCTGGATCGGTAATTCGTCCGCCGGGCCCTGGATTGCAATTTCAGCGATACGCACTTCCACATGGCCGGTGGGCAAGCTTGGGTTGATAGTTTCCTCACTGCGCGCAACCACTGGGCCTGTGACGGTGATCACACTTTCCGGCCGGGCGGTGTCGATCGCCTGGAACGTTGGCGCGTCGGTTTCCACCACGCATTGGGTGATGCCGTACTGGTCGCGCAGATCCACGAACAACAGATTGCCATGGTCGCGCTTGCGATGGATCCAGCCTGAAAGGCGTACGGTCTCGCCGACGAGCTTTTCCGTCAGCGCGCCGCAATTGTGAGTGCGGTACGGGTGCATTTTTGAATGGAAACTCCAGGGTGATTTACGCGGGCAAGAGCACACGGAACCCCGCTGAGTGTCAAGGGTGCAGCGGTTGAGCGACGTGTCGGCCCTTCCTGGGGCGCGTAACGTCGTGGTACAGTCCTGTTAATGGATATTGTAACGACCACCGCGGAATTGGCCGCAGCTTGCAGCCGCCTGGCCAAAGCCGATTACGTCACCATCGACACCGAATTCATCCGCGAGACCACCTATTGGCCCCTGCTGTGCTTGGCCCAACTGGGCGGCCCTGATGAAGCCTTGGCTGTGGATGCCCTGGCCGAGGGCCTGGATCTTACGCCGCTGTTCGAATTGATGGTCGATACAAACACCTTGAAGGTGTTCCATGCCGGACGCCAAGACGTTGAAATTTTCTATCATTTGGCCGGTGCGGTCCCCACACCGATGTTCGACACCCAGGTGGCGGCCATGGTCTGCGGGTTTGGCGATTCCGCCGGGTATGAGACCTTGGTTTCCAAGCTGACCGGTGAATCCCTGGACAAACATTCCAGGTTCACCGATTGGCGGCAACGGCCCCTGACCGATCGGCAATTGAAGTATGCCCTGGGCGACGTCACCCATTTGCGGGTGGTCTATGAAAAGCTGTCGGCGACCCTGCAGGAAACCGGGCGGGAAAGCTGGGTCACCGAGGAAATGGCGGTGCTGACCAGCCCGGATACCTATTCCAGCCACCCGGAAGAGGCTTGGAAGCGCTTGAAAATCCGCTCATCAGAGCGACGGTTCTTGGGGATCGTCCGGGAACTTGCTGCATGGCGGGACCGCGAAGCACAATCCAGGGACCTCACCCGCAACCGGATTTTACGGGACGAAGTTCTGATGGGCATTGCCGCCCACCCCCCCAGCGACACCACCGAATTGGGGGCAATTCGCGGCGTGTCGAAAGGCTTTGCTGACAGCAAGGGCGGTAAGACATTGTTGGTGGCCGTGGCCGATGCCTTGGCGATCCCCGATGCCGATTTGCCCAAACGCAAACGCAACAAGCCACCGGCGGCAAGCGTCGGGCCGACCATGGATTTGCTGAAAGTATTGCTAAAAATGAAATGCGAAACCCATGGGGTGGCACCAAAAATGGTGGCCTCGGGTTCCGACCTTGAACAAATCGCTTCGGGAAACGGGGTGTCTACCCGGGCAATGACCGGCTGGCGCCACGAAATTTTTGGCGCCGATGCCGTGCGCTTGGTCTCCGGCGAAATCGCCCTAGGCGCCGGCCTGGGTGCCGGGGTCCAGGTGTTTGAACGCCCACCGAAGTAAAGGGTCGCAGCGATGAAAACGTTGTATTTGCTCAGGCACTGCAAGGCCGGAAACACGCCCCCCAATGCTGGCGACCATGATCGACCCCTTTTGGACTCCGGGGTGGCCGACGCCACGGCACTGGGCGAATACCTTGAAACCTCTGGCGCCAACATCGGCCAGGCCCTGTGCTCAACCGCCGTGCGGGTCCAGGAAACATTCGATGCCCTGTCCAAACAATTGTCCGGCGACATTTCGTTAAGATCGGAACGGGCCCTGTATTCCACCACGGCCGGAGGAATTTTGGCCAGCGTCCAGGAGACCGACCCTGAGGTTTCCGAGCTGTTGATGATCGGACATGTGCCGGCAATCCAAGAACTGGCGATCGCCCTGTGTGGCGGCGGGACCCCCCAATTGCTGGCGGCCCTGGCCAAAGGGTTTTCATCTGGCACCATGGCAACCTTGACGTTGGACATCCCTGACTGGACTGGGGTGGGTCTGCGCGTCGGGATCCTGACGAATTTTATTTCGCCAGACCAACTGCCCGCAAGCTAGCAAGCAGAATAGATGGATGCCCGGGTCAAGCCCGGGCATGACGAACGGATTTACGCTGCTTTTGATATTTGCCGTTCAGATTCACGTGGTCGAAGGATCGACCACGATCTGCACTCAGCGCTCTTTAATCTCAAAATCGTGGGTGGCTTCGGCAGTCTTGGTCATCATCGCCAAGGCCGAGCAATATTTTTCTACGGACAAACCAATGGCCCGCTCCACTTTGTCAGGACTGATATCCTGTCCCGTAACCACGAAGTGTAAGTGGATTTTCGTAAAGACCTTTGGCAGATCGTCGGATCGCTCTGCCTCCAATTCAACTTCCACGTTGTCGATGTTCTGACGCCCCTTTTCAAGGATATCCACCACATCCCAGGCCGCGCATCCGCCGGTGCCCATCAGCAGGAATTCCATAGCACTGGCGGAAATGCGGCTGCCGTCAATGCCGGTGGAGGTTCCAATCAAGTGCCCATGGCCGCTGCCTGACTCCGCCAGAAACGTCCGATCCTCGACCCATTTTATCCGCGCTTTCATTTCAAGTTCTCCTTTGAACACCCGTTTTACCCACTATATCGGATCACGAAGCCCCCGTCGGAGGCCATCAAATCCTATTCTTTTGTTAAGGAAGTTCGGGGGAGGATGCCCCTAATCAAAAAAATTAGTGAAATCATGCCGATACCAACCAAAGTTCGCACGTCTTTGGAAGCTGGGCCCCGGGGGGAACTAGCCTCACTGAACCAGGATGACCTCGCCACCGAGGTGGCGCACCTGCGCGTGCGCTTGGCCAAAGCAGAGGCCCAGGTGGCGGAATTCACCCACCAGCGCAGCGAAATCATCAAAGCCAAGGAGCTGGCGGAGCTGGCAAACCGCTCCAAGTCTGAATTCGTAGCCAATATGAGCCACGAGGTTCGTACACCATTGAACGCCATCATCGGCTTTGCCGAAGTGCTAACCAACGAAATGTTGGGGCCCATGGGCAACGCCAAATACCTGGGCTATGCCCACGATATTCTCACCAGTGGCAGGCGCTTAATGGACCTGATCACCGACATTTTGGAGATTTCCATTGTCGAATCCGGGGACCTGACCCTGCGCAAGGAATCCATCAACGTTGCAAGTCTTTTTGCCGCATCTGAGGGCATGGTCCGCAATCGAGCGCGAGAAAGTGGCCTAAGTGTGACGGTTGAACATACTAAGAATCCCCCTGTTTTGTTCGCTGATTCACGGCGCGTTAAGCAAATGATCCTAAACCTGCTGTCGAACGCTTTGAAATTCACGCAGCCGGGGGGGACTGTGTCGCTGGTGGCTGAAACCGGACCGGATGGCCAGGCGCGCATCCAAATCAAGGATACTGGGATTGGGATTGCCGAGAGCGATCTGGATCGCATCCTTCATCCGTTCACCCAGCTTGACGGGTCGCTCCAGCGCCAATACGAAGGCACTGGTCTGGGCCTTTATCTGACCAATTCCATTGCCGAGGCCCACGGAGGCTCGATGACCGTGAATAGCGAATTGGGTGTGGGCACGACCGTCACCCTGATTTTCCCACCTGTTTCGTTGAACGGATAGGCGAACTCCATGAGTTCCGACGGTGCAAGCACCTCCACAAAAAAACTGGATCAAGAAGGCCTGAATGCGATTTTAAAGGCCCACGATGCCTATGTGGCTGGTCGCCAGGGCGGCAGACGCGCCAATTTGATTATGCACGACATGGCAGGCCTAGACCTAAACGACCGCGATCTTTCGGACGTGGACTTGACCGGCGCCAAATTGCGAGGTGCCTCGATGCAAGGCGCCAAACTCACCAATTCCCTACTGTTCGCCGCCGACCTGACCATGGTGAATTTGGAAGGCGCGACAATGAGCAGGACCGATTTACGCGGTGCCTGTTTTCGCGGCGCAATCCTTACTGATGCCATAATGATCGAGGCCGACCTGCGGGAAGGCGTGCTGGCCCGACACAGCAACAACACCAACCTGGAAGTTATGGAAATCGGCTCCACGCCCGCCGAATTGACGACGGTTTTGGCGGCCCGGACGAATTTGACCAAAGCAAAACTCGGCAACGCTTTCGTTGTCCAGGCGGATTTTACCGACGCCATTCTCAAGAACGCTCAAATGGCCCGAGCCGATCTGCGCAACACCGTTTTGATCGGTGCGGATTTGGAAGGGGCAGATTTGTCTGACTCCAATCTGGCCGGTGCCGTTTTATGTGGCGCGAATTTAACCAGTACCAACTTGGCGAACGCCACCCTCACCGCCGCTGACCTGCGCGGCGCGGCCCTTGATCCCGACGCCACTAAGACCGCGTACTTCGGATCAGCCAAAATGGCCCAAGGGTTGGACGAAGACGGCCCGAGCTTGAAAGAAATCGTCGACCTGCATTTGCCATGGGTGGAAAGCTCTGGCGCGGAAGGCCAACAAGCCGTTCTGTCAAATTTGAATTTGAGTGGGCAAGATTTGCGCGATGTGAACCTGGCCGCCGCAAAATTTGACCGCAGCGTTCTGTTCGAAACAAATTTTTCCGGTGCCGATTTAGCCATGGCCGATTTGTCGATGTCGGATTCCCGTGGTTCAAACTTCAGACATTCCGATCTGCGCGGTGCTTCCCTACAGCGCGGCGTATTCAATGGGTGCGATTTTTCCGAGGCCGATATATCGCCGTTGAAAATTCACACCCCCGGCACGGCGGATGACTCGAGTGACCAGGAATGGCCGGCCAATCTGGAATACGCCAAATTCGCTGGGGCAAATTTGGAGAACGCGAAATTGCGCGGTGCCAACCTATCCGGCGCCGATTTCTCAGGGGCCAATTTGACCGGCGCCGATTTCACCAATGCCACAGTTACCTCAGCCAACTTTTTTGGCGCGACCATCGCTGGGACGAAATTTGGTGGGGTCGACCTTTCCACCGTCCGCAAAAAATCCGACGATTAATTTATGCGAGTGTTTCCAACACTTGGCGCGCTAACGGCACGGTAATCGCCCGGCCCTGGGCCATGGCCTCGGCGTCCAATGCGTTAACCGCCCTGCCTTGGGCGTCGAACGAACGCTCCAATCGCGCCGCCAAAAAGCCGATGACATCGGCCCCCACATCCAGCTGTCGATCGGCAAAATTTTTGACCATAACGGCGGCCAAAAGTGCGTCGTCAGGGGGGCCAATCTCCACCGCCGGTATCGCCCGCAACCGTGACCCCAAATCAGCCAGAGAAAGCGACCACCGGGCGGGAGGTGTCGATGCCGTGATCAGCACACTGCCCCCCAGCCCCAAGTGCACATTGTACAGATGTAACAACGCGGCCTGATCGAACGCGGGTGGGGCGGCTGAAAACCCCCAATCCGCGTCATCCAGAATTAGGCCACCTGAACCGGCCAGATCCTCAGGCCGATTGGCTGCCAAATGTTCCGGTAAAAGGATGTTGGCGTCGGCCTGTGCCTGCCACACCGCGCCTAAGTGAGATTTGCCGCACCCTGCCCCGCCGTGGACCACCAAGGTTTTCCATTCAGGCCAACGATCGATCCAGGCCGTGGCGTCGGCATTACACGGAGCCACCAAAAAATCGTCACGGCCCAGAGCCTGGCGGTGACCCAAATCCAAGGGCAATTGAACAGGGGTGGCGGTCACGCTTTATCGGACTCCGGTGCGGCGGGAGCTTCTGGGGTCTCTGGCGCTTCTAGGGATTCTGGGGCCTCAATCACATTTGCCACAGGCGGATCATCTGAGGCCACTTGGCCGTCCTGGTAGAGCGCGCTTTCATGATACTGGTCCACCGAGAACCGCACCAAAACCCCCACGGCGGCGGCCATCGGCACGGCCAACAACACGCCGACGAAGCCAAACAACGCGCCGCCGGCCAGAACCCCAAATATCCCCCACACCGGATGCAAGCCCACGCTGCCCCCCAGCAACCTGGGCTGTAGAACTGCGGATTCCAGAATCTGCCCGGTGGCGAACACCGCCGCCAACAATGCCAAATGCCCAGGATCAAGGCCCCATTGCAGCAAGCCCACCACCAGCGCCGTGGCCAACCCAAGCACCATGCCGACGAACGGCACGAACGATAGAATGCCGGTGCCCAATCCGATCACCAGGCCGAATTCCAAGCCCACCGCCGTCAACCCAATGGCGTAAATCACCCCCAGAGAAAGCGAGACCAAGGTCTGGCCGCGCACAAACCCGGCCAAAACTTTGTCGATGCGCCCCAGTTGTTCGCGGATGACGGGCGCTTGACGCCGCGGCATCAGGCCGTCGATGCGGCCAACGATTTCGTCCCAGTCGCGGAGCAAATAGAACGCCACCACCGGGGTAATCAGCACCAATGAAACAAGATTAAAGAACGCCAGGCCGCCGCTCCACAGGCGCCCCGCTGCCGAGGCCAAGACCCCTGTGTATTTTTCCGTCAGGCCAGTGGCCGCCTCAACCACTTGGTCGGAGCTTTCGATGAAAGGCAGTCGCTCCGCCACCAGGGCGATCAGGGGCACCAACCAATCCCGAGCGTCGGCGACGTATTGAGGCAGTCGGGTAACGAACCCCACCACTTGGTTTTGCAGCACCGGGTACAGAACCAAGATCAGGCCCGCCACCATTGAAAAGAACACCGCGGTTAAAACCGTCGTGGCCAGGGTTCGGGACAATCCCCAATCTTCTAGTTTGTCGGCGGCAGGATCGAGCAAATAGGCCACCGCCATCCCGGCCACGAAGGGCAACAAAATGCCGCGCAGGAAATAAACCAGCACCCCCACCAACACCAGGGATGCCAGCCAAAACAACGCTTGTCTGCGACCGCTCATTCCGCCCCCAATTTTGAAATCAACCGGATCACCCAAAAGCCATTTTCGGCCGCTAATTGAATATCACGTTGCGCCAAGGCCAAGGCCAAGCGTTCTGGCCCGCCAAAAAACCCGACTTCGATATGGGCGGCGGATCGGGATATGTCACTAAGCACGATGTTGGTGACCTCAGGCGCTTGTTCAAGGCGCGCCCGGATCGCCACCCAATCAGCCAAATCAACAATGGGAATAGTTGCCGCAAGGCGTGCCTCGGCCCCCGTCTCCAAAAGCGTGTCGGCCTTCCACCGTTCTTCCAATCGGATGGCGATTTCGCTCACCGCCCGGCCCAGCAGGTCGTCGATGGGTTCTTGGGGCTGACCACGGAACGTTTCCACCGTGGTGCGCTCCCCCCCCGGGCCGAACCGCCACAAGGTCACATTGATGGTTTGGCTGCGCGAGGCGATTTCTGTGTTGAGGGTCGCATGGGCCACCAAGGCGTCTTCCACCCCATAGCGTCCGGCAATCGCGGCGATCTGGGCGCGGTTTCCGGCGATTGCCTGCCCCGCTCCGATCAACGCCACGTCGGTTAGGTCGCCGTTGGGGATCACCAAAGGCAGCAGCGAATCCCGCCCCCGCACGGATCCCCAGGCCGATCGCCATGGGTTTGGTTCGTCCCACAACAGG
>JABHVE010000065.1 GCA_018658465.1 Alphaproteobacteria bacterium | reverse complement strand
CTGGCCGGGGAGGTTGCTGCCAATAATCCGGCCGCCGCAGAATTCATTGCCGAATGCCAGCGCTCCGGGACCAGCGAAGTGGCCATCGAAGCAGCGGAAAAAATGGGCTATGACACCGGTTTGCGGGCCATGCACCCGTTCATCGAGGGCAAGGAGCTGCCCGTGTACATCGCCAATTTTGTGCTGATGGAGTACGGCACCGGGGCCATTTTCGGCTGCCCTGCCCATGACCAACGGGATTTGGATTTCGCCAACAAATATGGGCTGGCCGTCACCCCTGTGGTTGGTCCGTCAGACCAGGACCCCGCAACGTTTGCTGTGGGGTCAGAAGCCTATGTGGGCCCAGGCAAATTGATCAATTCCGACTTTTTGAACGGTATGACCATCGAAAACGCCAAGTCCGAAGTGGCCAATCGCCTTGAGAGTGCGGGTACGGGGCGGGTCGAAACCAACTATCGGTTGCGAGATTGGGGTGTTTCCCGCCAGCGGTACTGGGGATGCCCCATTCCGGTGGTTCACTGCCCTGAATGCGGCATTGTGGCGGTTCCCCACGCCGATTTGCCAGTGTTGTTGCCCGACGACGCCACATTCGATGCCCCGGGCAACCCATTGGACCATCACCCCACCTGGAAGCATGTGGACTGCCCGGATTGTGGCAACCCGGCGGTGCGCGAAACCGACACCTTGGACACATTTGTGGATTCGTCGTGGTATTTCGCGCGGTTTTGCTCGCCCCGGGACGATTCCCCAGTGGACCGGGCCGCCGTCGACTCCTGGCTGCCGGTTGACCAATACATCGGTGGCATTGAACACGCGATTTTGCATCTACTGTATTCGCGGTTTTTTGCCCGGGCCATGAAGGCCACCGGCCATTTGGACACCACGGAACCCTTCGCCGGGTTGTTTACCCAGGGCATGGTGTGCCATCAAACGTACAAGGACGAGGCCGGAGATTGGCTGTATCCAGAGCAAGTACGTTTTGATGATGGCGGCGGCGCGGCCCATGGGGAAACCGGCAAGCCAGTGACCGTCGGCCGATCGGAATCCATGTCCAAATCCAAGAAGAACGTGGTGGATCCCGGGGCCATCATTGATCGCTATGGGGCCGATACCGCCCGCTGGTTCATGCTGTCGGATTCGCCCCCAGAACGTGATTTGGAATGGTCGGATTCCGGTGCCGCCGGGGCCTCGCGGTTCCTGCAACGCCTGTGGAAACTGATCGCAGACGGTGCCGATGGCATACCCCATCCGGGCACCGAGCATCCCGGCGGCGATGTATCGGAAGCCGTGGCGGAGTTGCGCGCCGCGACCCACCGCACCATTGCCAAGGTGACCGAGGACATCGAGCGCCTGCGCTTCAATGTGGCGGTGGCGAAGCTTTATGAATTCACCAATCAGGTGGCGGACGCCCCGAAAACCCTTGATAACAGCGCCTTAGCGGGGTGGGCCCGGCGCGAGGCGTTGGAGGCCCTGACCCAACTCGTCGCGCCGATGATGCCCCACATGGCCGAAGAAGCCTGGGCTTTATTGGGGCACACGACCCCGCTGACCGAGACACCCTGGCCGACCTTCGACCCAGAATTGGCGGCCGAACAGACCGTCACCGTGGGGGTCCAGGTCAACGGCAAGCTTCGCGGGACCTTACACATTCCACCGGGGCTGGATGAGGCCGAGGTGCGCGAACTAGCCCTGGCCCAAGACCGTGTTCAATTGGCAATCGAAGGCCGAGAGATCCGCAAGGTCATCGTCGTCCCCGATCGTATCGTCAATGTCGTTGTTTAGGCGTCTGCCCCTTGCCGGCGTGCTGTTTTCTACTTTATTCATTGCTGCCTGCGGGTTTCAGCCTTTGTATGGCAGCGGCCAAGGGGTCGTTGGCGGCGCGGTTGCCGACGATCTGGCCGACGTGCGCATCACCACAATTCCTGATCGGGTCGGGCAAATCGTCCGCAACGATTTATTGGACCGGCTGAACCCATTCGGTGAGCCCAACGCGCCAAGATTTTCATTGGCCGTTGAATTGGAAGAAGGCAAAGAGGGACTTGCGATCCAGATCGATGACACGGTCACCCGATTTAATCTGACCCTGACCGCGAATTATGCCCTGACCGACGCCGTGACCGCCGAAATTTTGACCACCGGCAGCGTGCGCGCCACGGCTGCGTACAACGTTTTGCGATCGGATTTCGCCAACGTAATCGCCGAGCGGGACGCCCAACAACGGGCGGCGCGGGAAATTTCTGACGAATTAAAGACCCGATTGGCGGTGTATTTTGGCGGCCTTGGCGGCCAGGAATGAAGCTAAAAACCAACGAAATCGAAGGCTTTATCCGCGCCCCGCAAACGTCGTGCGTTCTGGTGTATGGCCCCGACGTGGGATTGGCGGCGGAACGCGCCCAGACCATGATGACCGGTGTCTTGGGACCAAACCTCGATCCCTTTCGATTGTCGGAGCCCACCGCCCAGGCCATTGCCAGCGATCCGGCATTGTTGATGGACGAAGCCGCGGCAATTTCCCTGACCGGCGGACGCCGGGTGGTGCGGGTGCAGCGCGCCGGCGATGCGGTTACGGCCGCCTTCAAACCCCTGTTGGAATCCCGGGGAAAATCCAATCAGGATGGCGAAGAGTCCCTGGTGATTGTCGAAGCCGGAGACCTATCTCCGCGATCGACCCTACGCAAAGCCTTTGAATCCGCCAAAAAAAACGCCATCGCCATTCCGTGCTACGTGGAAGATGGCTACAAACTTGAGGCCGTGATTGCCGAGGCTTTGCGCGACCACGGCCATGGGGTTGATCATGGTGTGACTGCTTTTTTGGCGGAATCCCTGGGTTCTGACCGAGCCATCACCCGCCGCGAACTTGAAAAACTTAGCCTGTATGTGGGGCCAAATGCGGTGGTCACCTTGACCGACGCCCAAGATTGCATCGGAGATTCCGGTGCACAAGGGATGGACGATGCCGCTTTTGCCGCAGTTTCCGGCGATTTTTCCAAGCTTGATCGGGCCCTGGCGCGATCAGAAATCGAGGGTACCGCGCCAGTGTCCATTTTGCGCAATTTGGCCAAAACTTTGTTGCGGGTTCAATTGGCGTCGGGCATGCGCGACCAGGGGGCCAGCCCCCGTAACGCCGTGGCGGGGTTGCGACCGCCGGTATTTTTCAAACAACGCGACCAACTCGTGGCAGCACTAAGCCATTGGAATACAAAGAAATTATCGATGGCGTTGGGGATTGTTCAGGCGGCAGAGGTGGCCTGTAAAACCACCGGGTTTCCCGCCACCGCCATCACCGCCCGCGCCGCTTTGCGGATCGCCCAGGCCGCCCGCCGACGGTAATTGCGTTTTTTCCAGCCCGGCCTCAAGCGCCAGAATGGGCGAGGCGTCGGCACACCTCGTCTAGTTGCTCCAAAGTTTTGTAGGCGACCTTTATTTCACCACCGCGTTCGCCTTTGTGGCGAATGTCGACGGGCAGGCCAAGGGAGTCCGAAATGTCCCGCTCCAAGGCAAGGGTGTCGGAATTTTTGGCGGCTTTCTGCCGTGGGGCCTTGCCGGGGGTCCCCTGGGCGATGCGCTCAGACTCCCGCACACTCAAGCCTTGTTTGACGATGCGTCGGGCCACCGCCACTTGGTTTTCCGCCCCCAGAATTGCCCGGCCGTGACCTGCGGAAAGTCTGCCGTCGTCCAGCATTTCTTTGACTTCTTCGGGCAATGCCATCAACCGCAGCATGTTGGCCAAATGGCTTCGGCTTTTGCCGATGACCTGGGCCAGGCGTTCCTGGGTGTGGCCGAATTCTTCCATTAATCGGCTGTAACCTTGGGCTTCTTCCAGGGGTGACAGATCTTGGCGTTGAAGGTTTTCGACCAGGGCCACTTCCAACGTTTCGGTGTCATCCAAATCTTTGATGACCACCGGCACCCGGTGCAATTGGGCTTCTTGGGCCGCACGCCAGCGGCGTTCACCTGCGACGATTTCGAATTGATCCGCGTCCCCGTCATCGCCATCCAGGCGGCGCACCAGGATGGGCTGTAAAATTCCTTTTTCCCGGACCGACGCGACCAGGGATTCAAGCTCCGACGAATCGAACCTTCGGCGCGGTTGATAGGGGTTTGGGTGCAAAGCCTCGATGGGGACTTCTTTGGATGAACGGGCCCGATCCAGGCTGGCGTAATCCTCTGAATCCTCGCCTAACAGCGCCGATAGGCCGCGCCCTAAACCTTGTCTTTTGGTGCTTTCCTCGGTCATGGGGAACTCCTGTTTTGTGCCTGTTCCACCACCCATACTGCCCGTGGCAATGTCAGCGTCCGTCATGCGGCGCGCAGGTGACGTTCCCGTTCGATCAATTCCCGGGCCAAAGATATGTACGCCTGGCTGCCGGCGCAGCGATAGTCGTAAAGCAATGCCGGCTTGCCAAAGGACGGGGCCTCGGACACCCGCACATTGCGGGGGATCACGGTGGCGTAAACTTTGTCACCTAAAAATCCGCGCACATCGTCCGCCACTTGGTCGGACAGATTATTGCGCTTGTCGAACATGGTCAGAACCACCCCTTGGATTTCCAGTGTTGGATTGAACCCTTCGCGCACCCGTTCGATGGTGCGGATCAAATGGCTTAGGCCTTCCAGGGCATAGAATTCGCATTGCAACGGCACCAACAAGGCATCGGCGGCGACCATGGCATTCAAGGTCAAAAGCCCCAAGGACGGCGGGCAATCGATCATCACGTAATCATATTTCCCGGCCACGGCGACCAGGGCCTCGCGCAAGCGGTACGCCCGGCGGTCCATGTCCACCAGATCCAATTCCGCCCCCGACAGATCAACGGTGGAGGGCACCACACTTAGATTGGGAATTTCCGACGCCACCGTGGCTTGGGCGACGGTCGCCGATCCCAGAATGACTTCGTAGGCGCCCAGCTTGCGGGCTGCGGGGGGAATG
>JABHVE010000056.1 GCA_018658465.1 Alphaproteobacteria bacterium | reverse complement strand
TGTGTAATCAGGCACAGATTTTTACGGAACGTTCTGGGTGGTCGCCCTCGCTGTGGATAAACGACAACTCATATTTTCAGCCGATTTGAGCCGAAAAAGGTTGTACAGGAATGTTGGGTTTGAGGTCTTAAAAAACGCTCCGTCAATTGGGGAACAACTGGTTGACGGTAGTCAGTGGCTCCTAGAACGCGCGTCGTATCCGCTTTTCCCGGTGCCCGTGCCTCTTGCGTTGGACTACGATCCCAACGACCCTGATTGGTCTGGGTGGCCCGAAACCGTGATCGACGAGGACAATCTCGAAGAATACCTTGCCGTTCTCTACTACGATGGATAGAGGCAGGCGCGAAAAAACCTGAAATCACACGCGAGCAGCACAGCCATCCCTAGGATTATTGAGTGCGCGCGACTGTAATTTCTAAACCCCGATTACACTCTCTTATCACGACCTACAGTTGCCGTACCAGCGTACATCGAAAACTAATCTCCGCGACCCGCACAATGGCTCTCGATAAGTTAGTGGGCAGCTCTCTGCTCGGCTACTCCAGCATTCCGTCATCCTTGAGGACCAGCAGCGGAGATGGAATAGCGTCCGTCCAATCGTTCCTCGGGCCGGGGGTCGACACCCGAAATACGGTGCTTCTTACGGAAGACGCCCTCACCATCGTGGCGCTTTTTTTAAAGCTCGCCAGAAAATATTTGGCATTGCTTCCCTGGGAGTTCCAAGCGCAATTACTTCGGTGAATCCACGCCCGGCCCCTGCCCAAGCACTTGGACTTTAAATATGACCCAGCGCGAGCCGGAGCTGCCAGCGGCGGCTGCCCCCACCGGAACCGTTTGGCTGTGGTATCTGGCGGGCGCGGAAATTGCCTTGGCAGCAAGCAGTCTTTCCGCCCGCAAAGCACTGTCCAGCGCCGAGTGGCACCGTCATGATCAGCTGCGTGTCGAAGCCGACCAAACGCGATTTATTTCTGCCCGCATTCTTCTGCGCTCGATGCTGGCGCGATTTGCCGGCACGCCGGCATCTGCTTGGGTTTTCCAAACCAATAAGAATGGCCGACCGATGGTGGCGGAACCAGAAAGCCAATCCGATTTGCGGTTCAGCATCACCCATACGGACGGACTTGTGGCTTGCGCGGTGGCGAACGGTTTCGACGTGGGTGTGGATGCGGAGGCCCACAACAGGGCCACTGATTTTCTGGCGGTGGCAGCCCGGTTTTTCGCACCCCCCGAAATCGACGATTTGCTGGCGGCACGGCCCTCTGACCAGGCGCCAATGTTTTATGACCAATGGACCTTGAAAGAATCTTTTATCAAAGCCATTGGGGAAGGCCTGGCCGCACCCCTCGACCTTTTCGCCTTTGACTTGCGGGGCTCGTCCCCACAGATTAGTTTTACCGACAAGGTATTCGACCATACCGGTCGCTGGCACTTCAGCCTTTGGCGCCTCACGGGCGCTCACTCGATGGCCCTGGCAATTCGGAGGCCAGCATCTGACAATGTGACGATCGATGTGGTGGCCATGACCGCCGATGCGCTAAAATCCGGCTGACCTTTCATCGGTCGGACGCCTAGGAACTGATCCGAAACAATCACCGGAGGATTACCATGAAAATTTTGTACAAAATTACCGGATTTGCAGCCCTACCCAGCGTAACAATCGTGGCTGGGTTATTCATGGTCTTCGCCAGCGCGTGGGAATTGCAAGAACAAATGTTTTCGCTCTCTGAGGGCTTGCAAAGTGAGCATGGCATTTTAATTTTTGGGTTGGTCACAGTGCTCAAAAGCCTGGCGGAAATGCACGAAGGGCTTGAGGAGCTGCACGAAGGTTCGGACGAATAAGGCCGGGTAAATCGGCGCCAGCGCGCGCCAAGCGTGGCCCGCCAGGACGAATTTAATAATTTGCCTTGCTCTGTGTTCCCGGACGAAGGCAAAGTCAAAGGAGAAATTTTACATGGCCAAAACCGAAACAGTTGGATCCAGGGTTGAGGGATTTTCTGAATCAACTTCAACGTTGGCCGCAAAACTAAACAACACCTTCGGGACTTTGGAAGCCCTTCAGCACAGCCGGATGGTCATGACCTCTGGCGACGTCAAACTCACGGCAAAATCCTACAGTGCTCCGGCCGGATCGCCCGAAAGAAGGTTGTTAGATGCCCTAGCCCTGCGCCGGGCAGTGGCCGACGTGCTTAAGCAGTACGGGCAGCTAGTATCCGCGTTGGCCAAGGGCGTCAGCGGCGAGGAAGTGAAAACGCGTGGTGTGGTTTTCCAGGCCGCCTCGGACCAGTTGGAGACGCTGAACGGCGGCGACGCCATAGGCAAGGCCGACTCCGAGCTAGAGAAAGACGAAGAAAGCGCTGCGCCCAAGGACCTTAGCCCCAGGGAAGCGGAGTTGCTGGCTGTGAAAAATAAAACTGTTGGCGTGCTTGGGTTCGTTTCCAGTGTTGCCATGAGATCAACTGCCGGGAAGGTCTCCAAAGTTCTTGTCATCGTCAACCAGCGCGTGACAAATCGGATCCGCCAAAAGAAGGGCGAGGCGGAATTATGCGTCATGACACCCAAGGCACAGGCCGATGTCGAGAAATTGTCGACCGCGTTGGCCGATAGCCACGGCCCATTGGAGGAAACCACGGATCATTTGGTGGAAGAGATCCTGAAATGGCACAACAAGCAGCCAACTCCGGCAGATGATCCGAGCCGAATTCCCTATGAACTAGATGTGGCATCGATGCTCAAGGACGCCCGTGCCATAAAGTCGTCCCTGAAGGCAATTACCGATGCCTACGGCAAATTGGGCCCTGCTCACCAGGATATCGTGAATTTGCTGACCGCCAAATCCGACGACCGCAGCGCCTCGGACGTTTTGTTGAAATTCGTCCACCATGCGGCGAAATCGTGACCGGCGCCCGGAACTAGGCGGCGGTTAGCGGCGAATTACCCCAGGACCGACAGAATGCTGGCCTTACAGCTTGCTTGCGGAGGATGGATCGCTTCCGCTGTGGGCGCTGCAGCCCGGTTGGGAATTGCAGATCTGTTGGACGACGGGCCGCGCTCAGCGGCCGATCTTGCACAAGCCACGAGCACTGTCGCGGCGGTCCTATCCCGAGTTCTGAACCTGCTTGCCGCGGTCGAGCTGTTTGAGGCCACGCCCGATGGCCGATATTCGAACACCGAGCATTCGCAGGCGCTGCGGTCCGGCGACCCCCACTCGATGCGCAATTTTTGCATGCTGGCAGCGGGGGAATATCAGGCCGGGTTTGGTGAACTAATGCATTGTTTGGAGACTGGCGAGTCCGCGTTTCCCAAAGTCTTCGGCGGCTCGGTGTACGAATACATGGCCCGGACTCCGAATGCAGCGGCGGTTTATGATCGCGCAATGGATGATCTTACCCGGCCGGTGGGCGCGCTGTTGGCCGAAATGCGGGATTGGTCAGCCGGTGATCTGGCCGTGGACGTCGGCGGCGGGCGCGGGACTTTACTAAAAAGTTTGCTCGGCGCGGCGCCTTTGTTGCGCGGGCTTTGTGTTGACCGGGCGGACGTGTGTGCCCGGGCGACCGAGGATCTGAAGACCGAAACGCCGGATTTGGCGGATCGTCTGCGGTTTGTCTCCGGCGACATTTTTGGTGACCTCCCGGGGAACGGGGATTTTTACATCCTCAAAAACGTCCTCCACAACTGGAACGATACCAGCTCACCCAAAATCCTGGGGGCGCTCCGGCGGGCGATGGCCAGCAAGCTTGATGCCCGGTTGTTGGTAATCGAGCCACTTGCGGCAGTCGCGGCGCCTAACACCCACCAAGCTGTGGACGATCTCATGCAGATGGTCATCTGCGAAACCGGAACAACGGCGAGAAATTTGGCGCAAATGCACAATTTGCTTGAGGATGCGGGATTTACAGTCGTTGAGGTTAATCCAATGCGCACGGGCCACACGTTGATGGAAGCCATTCCGACAGTTTGACTTTGGCGTTTCCAGGGTCCAAAGTTCGCAGATAGGCTAAACATAATGAATCCGACGAAGTTCTCAGGGAGGTATTTATGGCATCCAGGGCCGAGCGTATTGTGGATCACTTCACCGATGATTCGGAATTAAAGGCGATAATTCTCCGGCAAGTCGATGAAGTTCGGGCTGGAACCAAAACGTTGGACCATGTGATTGCCGAGCATACCGACGACCCAGCGATTGTCGCCCAAATCAAAGAAATTGCCGCGAAAGTCCGGGCGGGGCATGGCATCCACGCGATCTCCGGTTACCACCATGTGGACCCGGCAAAGGCCCAATCGACGAGCGAGAATGTGCTCAAGCATCATGGTGTGGTTGCCGACATCATGAATTCCTGACGGGCCGCCCACTCAACCAAGACTTGGCCATTTTACCGCCGGAGTGAACCCCGGCGGTAACGTTATATAGATCGGTCCCCGTTCCTGGGCTTGTCGAAGTCAGATCCCTGCGGCTTGTGTTATGCGGCTTTGTCGGCCGCAACTCCGGATTGATGACTGGTGGGCAATGGATTTGATGGATTTTTATGCCGGAACCCAGGACGGAACAAACCAGCTGCACTGTACACGGGATTTTTGAAGACCAGACCTTCAGGAACCCAGCCGCCGTCGCTGTCCAATTCGGCACAATTGAAGTCAGCTACTCCGCAATAAATTCGCAAGCCAACGCCATCGCCCATCATTTGCTGAAAGAGGGCGTTACTCCAGGCGCTTGCATCGGGATAGCACTGGATCCGGGGCCGGACACTGCCGTCGCGATCCTGGGTGTGTTGAAAGCTGGCGGAGCCTATGTACCAGTTTCTACGACCGATCCAACGGATCGCGTAGCCTTTCAACTGCAAGACACCGGATCCCAGGTGCTGCTAACCCAGACCCGCCACCTTGAACGATTGGGGCCGTTGTGCCCCAGCGCCGTCGCGGTCGCAGACGTGGTGCAATCAAAGGAATTTTCGGCGGCAGAAAACCCTGACGTCACACAGGACCCCGACCGCACCGCCTATGTGCTTTACACATCTGGGTCATCCGGCAAGCCAAAGGGGGTCGCCGTTTCCCACCGCAGCCTGGCCTACTACACGCGTTGGCACCGGGAACATCTGTTTGTAGAGTCGGGCGAGTTGAACCTGCCGCTGTCGTCTTCGATGTGTTTTGCCGCTGGGGTGACCCAATTTTATACGCCGCTCCTTCTGGGACGAACCCTGAATATTCTGCCCAGGGAGACCGTGAAAAACCCTGGGGAGTTGTTGGCCTGGTATCGGGATCATCCTCGCCACGGTCTTTATTGCGTTCCCACCTTGTGGAACGAATTGGTTTGTTTCGCAGAGGCAAAGTCGGAAACGGGTGAACAAATTACGCCTCCATCCGGCGTGTTTTTGTCCGGTGAGGCCGTCGCCAAATCATTGGTGGGTCGGTCGTTTTCGGTGTTCCCGGACACCCGCCTGTGGAATTTGTACGGGCCCACGGAAGTCGTCGCCAATGCCAGCTATACGGAACTGCGCGACGGGGACCAAGTCATGATCGGCCGTCCGATTGACGGCACCGAAATCTACTTGCTCGACAGCGCAATGCGCCCCGTTCCGGCCAGCGAGCCCGGCGAAATTTGCATCGTTGGAGATGGTGTTGCCAGCAGATACGTAAATCTTCCCCAGGCCACCCAAGAACGGTTCGTGCCAAATCCGTTTTCGCCCGGTTCGGACAAACGCCTGTTCAAGACCGGCGACATGGCGCGCCGCACGGAAAGCGGAGACCTGGATTTTATTGGGCGCCGCGATTTTCAATTGCAGGTTCGCGGACATCGGGTTGAATGCGGCGAGATCGAAGCGGCGCTCCAAGATCATCCGGCCGTCCGCCAAGCGGTGGTGGTGGCCGTCCGTGAAAACGAATTGGATCGGACTTTGGCCGCCTATTTGACGTTCCGCCTGGCCAGGTACGCGACCGTCGATGTCCTGCGCGGTTTTCTCGCGGACCGGCTGCCGGACTATATGATTCCCAAATCGTTTGTGCTGCTGGAGAAATTTCCAAAACTCGCTAGTGGGAAAATCGATCGCACCAATTTACCCGCTCCGGGCCGGGAGCGCCCGGCGCTGGCATACGCCTTCGTCGCACCGGCCACCGTTAGAGAAATGCAGATCGTACGGATATGGGAGGAAGTTCTAGGCGTCGACGGCGTCGGCACCCAAGACGATTTTTTCGAATTGGGGGGCGATTCTTTGGGAGTCGCGGCGGTTTTGGCGCGGGTTGGTGAGGCCCATCGGACGACGTTGTCCTACGCAGACTTTTTCGACCACGCCACCCCCGCCGCCTTTTCTGAATTTCTTGGCGCATTGGATCCAATTTCGGGCCCTGGTGGCAGACCGATCAAGCGGCAGGGTCAAACTGGGACCTACCCTTGCTCACAAAATCAGCGAAGTCTTTGGCTTCTGTGCCGGACTTTCCCGGATCAAATCGCCTACAACATCCAGTTTTCAGTCAGGTTTGAAGGGGATTTGGACCCGGGCGACCTAGAGACCGCCTTGGGCGCTGTGGTCCGGCGCAATGAGTCCCTTCGTACTGTTATCGCGGTGCAGCACGGTCAACCGATGGCGCGCACCGAAAATTTTGAGGCGTTGACACTTCCACGAGTGGATTTGCGCCAATTGAATCAAGCCGAGGCGACGCGGGAGGCCGACAGGCTGACAGCCGCCCAGGCTGCGTCCCCGTTCGACCTGGAATTTGGCCCGCTGTACCGATTTAGGCTCGTCCGAGTCGGCCCTGAGCGCCAACGCCTGCTGGTCACAGTTCACCACATCATTTTCGACGGCCGCTCCATTAATCTGTTTTGCCGGGATTTGCTGGAGCAATACCGCCGCATCCAGGCAGCAGAGCCGGATCCCGTCCGCGGCGAACAAATTCAGTATCGGGATTGGTCGGCGTGGCGGGAAGGGCCGGGCGCTGAAAATGACGGTCCGGCCCGGGAATACTGGCGAGAGTCCTTGATGGGCAGTGCGCCGGATCTGAAATTTCCGGCCGATTTTACGCGGCCGCCGGTGCGCGGATTTGAAGGATCTATTCGAACACATCTGATCAGGGCCGAATTAAAGGAACGTCTGGGCACATTTAATCGCGCGCACCAGACAACCGCATTTATGACGCTTTTGGCGGTCTTCAAGGTCCTGCTGTTCCGGTACTCGGGCCAAGACGACATTCTTGTGGGAACCCCCGTCGCTAACCGTCGCCATTCCGAAGCCGAGGATCTGATCGGGTTCCTAGCCAATACCATCGTTTTGCGGTCGCGCTTGCGGATGGATCAGCCGTTCACCGAGCTGTTGGCCGAAGTTCGGAAAAACTGCTTGGATTCATTGGAGCATCAGTCCTTCCCATTCGACCAGTTAGTCGATCTGCTGGGGCCAAAAAGAAGCCTGAATCAGACGCCGGTTTTTCAGGTGATGTTCGCCCTGCAGGAAAAATTGCTTACCACTGGGGCCGGAGATCATTTGGGGCTAAGTGTCCACGAGGATGGCAACGCCGGCGCTAAGTACGATTTGGTTCTTGACGTCCAGGACCAAGACCAGGGTTTCGAATTGAAGCTGTCTTACAAGACCGAATTGATTGACGGTGTCGCAATCGAACGGTTCCTGACCCAGTTCGTTGAGGTTTTGAGCGAGGCGGTCGCCCATCCGGACCGGGTCTTGGCGGATTTTGCCGTGTCGCCCCAGACAGATTTGCGACGAATTGAGGCGTGGAACGCAACTGCCCACGAAAACGACCGCGACCTTGGATTGATTGGGTTGTTTGAGGCCCAGGCCGCGCGGACGCCCGACGCCACGGCCATCAAATGCGGCGAAACGCGGCTCACTTATGGCGAGCTTGGTGCCCGCGCAGAATCCGTCGCCCAGACTTTGGGTAAGAACGGCGCCCGTGCTGGCGATCCAGTGGGTATCCATCTTGAGCCTTCCGCCGAGATGATCATCGTGCTGCTGGGGGTGTTGAAGTCCGGGGCTGCCTACGTTCCCTTGGATCCCTATTACCCCCGTGACCGAATCGACGCGATCATCGCCGATGCGGGGCTCGCTCTCATCGTCACAACCCGCGATCTTGGCGACCGCCTCGGGCCGGTGCCGTCAACGCTAGTTTATGCGGAGAATATCAGCGGATCCCACTCTGCGGAGCCAGGCGTCCAGGCCCCAGCCACCGGGCCAAGTGACCTGATGTACATGATGTACACATCGGGCTCGTCGGGCAGTCCCAAAGGTGTGCGAGTGTCGAATGGGGGGCCGGCGAATTTTGTGCTGTGGTTGCGCGACACCTTCCCGCTGACTTCGGACGATGCGGTCCTAATGCGGACCTCGATCAATTTCGATATTTCGGTTTGGGAAATATTTTTCCCGCTGATCACTGGGGCGCGCCTGGTGGTGGGGCGGCGCGACGATCTGCAGGCGTCAGAATCCTTGGCAAGTTTGATCCAACGCGAGACCATCACGCACGTTCAATTCGTGCCGTCTGCGTTGCGGGGATTCGTAGATTCAGGACAAGTAGAATCGTGCAAATCGTTGAAGCGGGTTTTCTCCGGCGGCGAGGTGTTGCCGATCACTCTGCAAGAAGATGTGTTCGCCGCCTATGCGGGAGAATTGCATAACCTTTATGGCCCCACCGAGGCCTCGATCTACGTGTGTCATTGGCAGTGCCAGCGCGCCGAGCGCTTGCGGGCGGTGCCCGTCGGCAAGCCAATCCACAACACAAGCATTCATATTTTGGACGACCACATGAGTCCGGTCCCCATCGGCCTTACCGGCCAAATTTATATTGGTGGCGTTTGCGTCGCCGACGGATATCACGGCGACCCAGAGCAGACGGCGGCATCGTTCGTCCAAGACCCGTTCAAGCCTGACGCCCGGGCCCGGCTTTTCAAAACCGGCGACCAAGCAAGGTACCTGCCGAGCGGAAATATCGAATTCCTCGGGCGCCTGGACCGCCAAGTGAAGGTGCGCGGATACCGTGTCGAATTGGGCGAAATCGAGCATCTTTTGGGCGATCACCCGAATGTCAGACACGCAATCATCATCCTTCGAGAGGACGAACCGGACGATGTTCGGCTGGTGGCCTATCTTCTATACGAAGACCAAAGCGGTCCCGACGCTTCGGAACTGCGTACCTACCTGAAGCAAAAGCTGCCGGACTACATGATTCCGGCCCATTTTGTGAGGTTGGATTCAATCCCAATGCTGCCCAACAGCAAAGCCGACTTGGCTGCACTGCCAAAGCCGGAGTATCAGAAAACGTTACGATCGGAATTGGATCGGATTTACGCGAACGATTACGAACGGACGTTGGCGGCTATCTGGGAGGAAGTACTGGAGACGGGGCAATTTGGACCCCAAGACAGCTTCTTCGACGTTGGCGGCCATTCTCTAATGATGGCCAGACTAGGCGGGCTGATTGAACAAAAACTTGGGGTCACGGTGTCAAACATCGACTTGTTTCAATTTCCGACCGTCCGCAGTTTGGCGCGCCATTTATCCCGGAGCGATGATGCTACGGGGCGAGTTGCCGCCGATATGGCCCGGCGCCAAGCCCTTCGCAAACGGCACAAACCGGTGGCGCGCCGGGTGTCGAATTTGAGGGAGATATAAAATGGACCGCGACAATCCCGACGTTGATACCGAAAACGCAGTGGCCATCGTCGGCATGGCTTGCCGCCTACCGGGCGCGGCAAACGTCGCGGAATACTGGGAAAATTTGGTGAACGGTGTTGAGTCGCTAACAACGTTTACGGACGAAGAGTTGTTGGAATCTGGAATATCCCCAGAGCTCATTCAGTCGCCAAATTATGTGAAAACGCGGGGCATTGTTGACGGCGCCGGGGATTTCGATGCCGCGTTCTTTGGATTTACGCCTCGGGATGCCGAGTTGCTGGACCCCCAGCAAAGAATTTTTCTGGAATGCGCCTGGCACGCACTGGAAGACGGTGGTTACGTCCCGACGAAGACTGACGCCCGCATTGGGGTGTTTGGCGGGGTCGGAACCAATTGGCATTTGGGCGATGTCAGCCGTCACCCAGCCGTAAAAAAATATGCCAACGCCGCATCGGTGGTGACCAGTAATGACAAGGATTACGTGACCACCCGGGTCTCGTACAAACTGAACCTGACCGGCCCCAGCGTGAACGTGCAATGTGCATGCTCCACGTCCGTGGTGTCCGCGCTGTTGGGTGCCGCCAGCCTCACCTCCTTTCAGTGCGACCTGGTCTTGGCCGGCGGAGCCACCATCGAAATCCCGGAGCGGAA
This sequence comes from Alphaproteobacteria bacterium, assembly GCA_018658465.1. Classification (GTDB taxonomy): domain Bacteria; phylum Pseudomonadota; class Alphaproteobacteria; order UBA2966; family CAIVPW01; genus JABHVE01. Next base: position 50,652 of record JABHVE010000056.1, on the reverse strand, counting down.
AGGCTACCTGTACCAAAACGGTGGTCTGGATTCCCCAGACGGCCATTGCCGTCCATTCGACGCGAAGGCCGCCGGAACGGTGTTCAGCCGGGGCAGCGCCGTCGTGTTGCTGAAGCGTCTAGCCGACGCGATCAGCGACGGTGACAACATTCACGCCGTGATTTTGGATGGGGCGATCAACAACGACGGCAGCGATAAGGTGGGCTTTACGGCCCCCAGCGTGAACGGCCAAGTTGAGGTCGGGATCGAGGCGTTCGAACGCGCAGAGGTGAGCCCAACGTCGATTTCGTTTGTCGAAGCCCACGGTACGGCCACGGCATTGGGTGACCCCGTGGAAGTCGCCTCGCTGTCGCAAATTTTTGGTCGCAAAACAGACCAAAAGCATTTTTGTGCGCTGGGCTCGGTAAAAGGAAACATCGGCCACACCGACGTGGCCGCCGGGGCCGCCAGCATGATCAAGACCGCCATGGCCTTAAAGCATGGAATTTTGCCAGCTTCGGTCAATTGCGAAACTCCTAATCCGGAAATAGATTTTCCCAACACCCCGTTCTTCGTAAATACCGAGCTGCGGAAGTTGCCCCGCGGCGCTGGCCCCTTGCGAGCGCTGCTCAATTCGTTCGGGGTGGGAGGAACCAACGCCTGCGCCATTCTTCAGGAGCCGCCCGAAAACACTCGGACCGGCGCGCCGCGCGCGGCAAACGTGGTGGTGTTCTCGGCAAAATCTGAGACAGCTTTGGAGGCAATGACGACGGCCGCCGCCAGTCATATCGCCGCCAATACCGACGTGGATTTGGACGACCTGGCATACACAAGCCAAGTGGGACGGGCGGATTTTCCGCACCGGCGTTATGTGGTGAATGTTGGCCGCGAGGATGTGCTTGAGCGATTGACGGACCGCAAACCTGGCGGCCGAAATCATGAAGTCTGCCCCGTTGAGGAGCGGCGGATAGTTTTCGCATTCCCCGGCCAAGGTAACCAATACGTCGGCATGGGCGCTGGCCTTTACGAGTCTGAACCCGCCTACCGGGAAGCCATAGACGCCGTGTGCGAGACATTGCGTCCCGTCATGGATATCGACCTGCGCGATGTGATGTACGCCGATCCTGGCGACAGTGCCGCTGGCAAGCGCCTCAACGATACCGATGTGACACAGCCGGCCATTTTTGCCACCAACTACGCGGTCGCAAAAATGTTTATGTCCTGGGGCATTCAACCGGGTGCGCTGATCGGCCACAGCGTCGGCGAATACGTGGCCGCGGTTCTGGCTGGTGTTCTCAGTCTGAAAGATGGCGCCGTGGCGGTAGCCCGGCGCGGACAGCTCATCCAGGGGCTGCCTCAGGGGTCAATGCTGGCCATTTTGCAGCCCGAGAGCGAGATCACAGATTACTTAACGTCCGCCCTGTCGGTGGCGGCAGTTAATAGCCCCAAGCTTACGGTGGTGGCCGGGCCCACACCGGACATCGAATCCTTGGAAGCAACGCTGAAGCTCGCGGGAATTTTCGCCTCCCGCTTGGATACCTCCCATGCGTTTCATTCTTCGATGATGGATCCGGCCCTGGGTGAATTCGCGGGCGTGATGAACTCCATTTCCTTGGCGCCTCCCAACACCCCCATTATTTCCACAGTGACCGGCGAGTGGATGACCGCCGAGCAATCCACCGATCCCGATTATTGGGTTCAACACGTGCGTCGCCCCGTGCGGTTCTCCGATGGGTTGATGACCTTGTTCAACGGGTCGGAGCCGTCAATCGTTTTGGAATGCGGCCCCGGTCACTCTCTGGCCTCCGCGGCGAAATCCCAACTATCCAAATTGAGCGAGCACTCGGTCGTGACCACCATGGGGGCACAGTCGGACACGGGTTCCGATCTTGAGCACGCCATGGGAGCGGTTGGCGCACTGTGGGCTGCGGGGCGTCCGATCCGGTGGCCGACCTTGTACAAGCACCGCCAGCCCCGCCGCGTGTCCATGCCTGGATATCCGTTTGAGCGGCAGCGTTTTCTTCTGACCGGAGCCTCATCCGCCGAATCCTCGGTACGCAAAATCGACCAGAAGAACCCAGACATGAGCGCGTGGTTTTACTTGCCGGCGTGGCGGCGGACAGCTGCTGCGGAATTGTTGTCGGGCCCGGAACCAGATGGCGAAACGAATTCTGGCGACTCTTGGCTGATTTTGGAGGACGGCGAAGGCGTGGGCTCCGCAATGGCTAACCAGATCCGAGAGCTCGGAGAACAGGTGGTCCTCGTCCGCCGGGGCAACGCCTTCGAAAGTATTGACGCGCATACATGGGTCATTCGGCCCGGGGTGGCGGATGATTATCAGGCGTTACTTGGGTCACTAAAGCAGGCGGCAACGGTCCCGTCTCGCATCGTTCATTTGTGGAACGTGGCGACGGCAGGTGGAATGCCGGACTTTGAAACTCTGGATGAAAGCGAGGCGCTGGCGTTTTACAGCCCGTTGTTCCTGGAGCAAGCGCTGGTCAAGCACAACGTGATCGACGGTGTGCGGCTCGTGGTGGCAGCCAGCGGAGTGTTCGACGTGGCCGGCGAAGGCGTGTTGGATCCGGTAAGAGCTCTGGCCATCGGCCCTGCCCGCGTTTGGGGACGGGAATTTCCGGGGGCACACGGGCGGTTCGTGGACGTCGACTTTCCTGCCACCGCAGACGAGGCGGATTTACTCGCCGCCAATTTGATTGCCGAGACCCGGCTCGGCACTGCCGGAACTTTGGCGGCCTACCGCAACGGATATCGCTGGGTCGAGAGCTTCGAGCAGGTGCGCCTTGCCGAGAAGGATGGCCTCGGCCCGGTATCGCGTGAGAACGGCGTATACTTGATAAGTGGCGGCTTGGGGGGGCTCGGCTTGATCGTGGCCCAACGGATCGCCGAGGACATTGCGGGCGCCACGCTGATTCTTACCCACCGTGCCCCGTTGTTGGCCTGTGGCGATTGGGACGTCTGGCTGTCCGATCACTCCGAGACCGATACGACCAGCGAACGGATCCGCGGGATCCGCGCATTGGAATCGGCAGGCGCCAATGTGATCGCCGTCCGGGCAGACAGCGGCGACTTGGCCGCGATGCGCACTGTGGTCGACGATGCTGTTGGCCGGTTCGGCGCGATCCATGGCGTCGTCCACGCAGCCGGCGTTGCTGGTAGCGGCATCATTTCCCTGAAGACCCCCGAAATGGCGGCGGACGTCTTAAATGCAAAAGTCCGGGGCACCTTGATTTTGGACCAGTTGTTCAAGGACAAAGACCTAGACTTCTTTGTGTTGTTTTCATCCATCTCGTCCATTCTCGGCGAGGCTGGGCGGGTGGATTATTGTGCGGCCAACAGCTTCTTGGACGCCGTGGCCCAATCTCTGCGAGCCAAACGTCCTTGGGTCGCTGTTTCCATTGATTGGCCGTCGTGGGCCGAAATTGGAATGGCAGCGCGTTGGCAGCAGGTGAACACCCGCCGCGGGGTTGGCCCGGTCAGCCGCGATGAGGATGGCCCGGAGCTGCGTTTTGCTGGCGCCGAACATGGCGAAGACTTTTATGACGTGTTGGTGAGTCCTGAATCGGACTGGATCATCAGCGACCATTTTGTTTTCGGCATCCCAACGATGGTCGGGACCGGATTTCTTGATTTGATGGCGCGATTCTCGGCCCTGAAGAACCCGGGCAGCACAGCGGTTCTGGAAAATACCTACTTTATCTCACCGCTGATGTTCGAGCCGGACACGGACCGCCGGGTCCGCCTGAGCATTGTGGAAGCCGGGGATAAATATCGGTTCAGTTTCAAAAGCCAGCGGAATGGTCCGGGCGGCCACTGGCAGGAACATTTCCGGGGAACCGTCCAACTTCCCAAGACGCCCACCCCAACTGCAATCGATGTCGTCGCGTTGGTGGCCCGGTTCGACGGAGAAATCGACGACCGCCCGTTCTATCGCGTGCGGGACGGCGACGACGCTCCCTATCTCGAACTGGGCCCACGGTGGGAAGCGCTAAACGGACTTCGCATAGGCGACGGCGAATGGCTGGCGGAGATCCAACTGCCGGACGAATTTTCCGGCGATCTAATTACCTACCCGCATCATCCGGCGCTGACAGACGTGGCGCTGGCCGCCGCCGTCAAACACGTGGCCGAAGGCGCATATTTGCCCACTGGATACCGGCAAGTGCACATACGTGCGCCCCTGACGGCGACGTTCTGGAGTCATATTCGACTGAATGGAGAAGCCGGGCCCGAAGCCGAAACCATGTCCTTTGACGTCACGTTTTTGGACACTGACGGCCGGGTACTGGTGGAGGTCAAGAAATACAGTCTAAAGCGGGTAACCGCCACGGGAAGAGCGCCGGGGCCTAGCATCGGGACCATTTCGACGACGCCAGGAATTGCCGGGGCTGGCATGCCGGAATCACTGACGGCAAACCCGACCGACCTTCTGCCGGGCGAGGGCGTCGATGCTCTCGCGCGCATCCTCGCCGCACCGTCCTTTCCCCAGGTGGTGGTCAGCACCCGTGACCTGGATGCGTTGATCGAGGAGGAAAACAACGCCGGAGCCAAATCGGACAACTCTGATGACGAGGGCACAGCCGAGGCCCCCACCCATGCGCGCCCGTCCCTTTCAACACCGTACGAAGCCCCAGAAAACGCCATTGAAAAGGCCGTGGCCGAAATCTGGCAGGGCATCCTGGGCATCTCGCAGATCGGCGCAAACGATGATTTTACTGAAGTAGGCGGCAACTCGTTGCTGGCGGTGCAGGCGACGGCCATTACTTCGGATACATTTAGCATCGACCTTCCCATTGATTCGTTCATAAAGAATCCCACCGTTCGTGGCCTCGCCGAGGCGGTGATGGAACGGCTAGTGTCCATGGCCAGCGAAGAAACCCTGGAGGAGATGATCTCGGAATTGGACGAGGTCTGATGGCTGACCTAACCGCCCGGCTCGCAAACCTCTCGCCAGAGCAGCGGGCTAAACTTGCTGAACGGCTTGTAGGCTCGGCCAAAAAACCGGCCCCGCGAAACAGCGAGACACCTGATCGCTCTGGCTGGGGAAATTACGGATTTGGATTGGGCGCTCCGGGCAATTTCGGCTCGATCCAAAGGCATCAGATGGATGGTCTCGCTCCGGGCCCCGGCCAAATTCAGCTGGAGGCCAAGGCGGTCAGCCTCAATTTTCGCGACCTGATGATCGCCATGGGCTTATATCCAGCCGCGCCTGGGGTGCCATCGGTGATGGGCACGGATTACGCGGGCATTGTGCGGGCTTGCGGAGAAGGTGTGACCGGGTTCATGGAAGGGGATCGGGTGGCCGCCCTTTCCGTCGGCAGCATGACGCCAGAAGGGGTTATCATTGAGGACGGTCATTTTTGCGCCGTACCCCTTTTGCTGGCTGAACAAGCCGTCCCGATCCCGGACGCTATGACGTTCGAGGCCGCGGCGGGGATTCCCACAGTCTTCGCCACAAGCTATTTCGCCTTGCGCCATGTGGCCCGGATTCAGCCCGGCGAGCGGGTGTTAATTCACACGGCCACCGGTGGCGTAGGTCTGTCGGCCCTTCAGATCGCCAAATGGACCGGGGCCGAAATCTTCGCGACGGCCGGCTCGCCGGAAAAGCGCGAGATGCTCGTGTCCCTGGGCGTCGAAGGCCCCATGGATTCCCGCTCTGTGGCATTCGCCGATGAAATTATGGATCGCACCCGCGGCGAAGGAGTGGATGTCATTTTGAATACCCTGTCGGGAGAGGCGGTCCGCCGAGGCTTGGAAATTCTGCGCCCATTTGGGAGATTCCTGCAGATAGACAAAAAGGACATTTCGCAGGGCGCGCCCCTGGACCTCACTCCATTCAGCAAAGGCCTGACCTTTGCCGCCATTGATCTCTCGTTGTTCATGAAACAGCCTGGCCGAATGAATGGGCTCCTGCGGGAGGTCGTCAATCATCTGGGCCAGGGTCATTTTGACCCGGTTCAGACGGTGGTGTTCCCCGTGGACCAAATCGGTGAGGTTTTTACGCTCATGTCCCGATATCAGCACACGGGAAAGCTCGTGCTCACGTATGACTGACCATTTAGGTCAGCGATTGGCTTCGTTATCGCCGGATCGAATCCAGGCCCTTGTAAAGAAGTTGAACGAGTCGGGGGGCGGTACTGGTCCAACAGTTGGGCACATGCCCCGAAACCAACAGCAACACTACCCGTTGTCCGGTGCCCAAGAGCGCATATGGTTTCTGACCCAACTTTCTCCGGATTCCTCCTCGGCGTTCAACAATCCCGGTGCCCTGCGTGCCACCCGGGAGGAACCTCTGAACGCGCATTGGATGGAGGAAGCCGTCAAAACTTTCTCGCTTCGCCACGAAATCCTGCGTACGACTTTTCACGCCGATGGAGGACGACCGTACCAACGTGTGCACAAAAAATTGGCACCGGCGTTTTCGTGGCGGGATTTGCGCGAGCTGCCTCCAAAGGAGCGCGAACACCAGGCCATGGAAATCGCCCGTGCGGAAGGGTTGCGGCGGTTTGTGTTGGACACCGGCCCGCTGTTTGCGTTCACAGTCGTTCAGGTGGGGGACAAAGAGTACCTCTTGCTTAACACGACCCACCACATCGTCTCCGATGGCTGGTCCAATGCAATGCTGGGCCGGGAGATTTCCGCCATCTATGGGGCTTTGGCCGCGTCCGCGCCGGATCCACTTCCCAACCAAAAATTTCAATACATCGATTTTGTTGGTTGGGAGCGGGAATGGTTGAACAGCGCCGCCGCCGACGGTCAGCGCGAACGCTGGACCGGCCGCCTATCTTTCGAGGCGCCATTGGAGCTGCCCGCCGACCACCCTCGGCCCGCCGTGATGACACACCGGGGAGGCCTTGAAACCGCCCGGCTTGCCCCCGCCCTAAATTTTCGGATCAAGGAGTTTGCCCGGGCCGAGCGGGCAAACACGTTTCATGTGCTCATGGCCACCTTCCACGCGCTGCTGTTCCGGTACACCGGCCAGGAAATAGTCACCGTTGGCACACAGACCGCCAACCGTGACACCCGCGCTTTTCAAAACGTTTTCGGGCTTTTCGCCAATACCGTGGTCACGCGCACCACTGTGAACGGGGATAAGCCTTTCAGGATCTTTCTCGGGGAAGTCCGGACGGTTTGCCAAAACGCAGTGCAGGATCAGTCGTATCCTTTCGAACGGCTGGTGGGAGAGCTAAATCCCTCCCGGTCCCTGAACAGCCATCCGGTTTTCCAGGTCATGCTGGTCCACCAAAATGTTCCATCCCTTTACGAGGTGCCGGGGATGCGCTTGGAAGTCCTGAAAATTGATTATGGGTTGGCGAAATTCGATCTGAACCTGTGGACGGAGGACATCGGCGACGGGCTGACACTGACGCTGCACTACTCCAAAGATGTTTTTGCCGCGGCCACTGTCCGGCGGATGTTGGACCACTACCAATCCATGCTTGAAAGCGTGATTGCCAATCCTGATTGCGCGGTGGGCTCGCTGGAATATTTCGACACGGAAATTTCAGCTCCGAGGCCGGCGGTCGTGGCAGCCCCGCCAGCCCCGCCTTCACTGCACCGCCAGTTTGAAGCCCAGGTTGCGCGAACACCGTACGCCATGGCCGCCGAAGGGGCGGACACAGAACTCAACTACGAGGAACTCAACGCCCGGGCCAACCAGTTGGCGCGGCACCTGGTAAAGGCAGGAGCGTCTCGGGGGGAGCCTGTGGCGCTGCTGCTGCCACGGTCGCCGGAACTGTTGGTTGGGGTCCTGGCTGTATGGAAAATGGGCAGTCCTTTTGTTGCCCTGGATCCTATTAATCCTCCCCATAGAATGGCAGCGATGTTGAGGGACGCCGAGGCAAATTTTCTTCTGTCAGACTCGGCCGTCGACGTGGGTTTGGGGGAAATCCTGGAAATCGTAACTGCCATAAATCTGGACGAATGCGCCGACGCCGTCGGCGCACAGGACCCGGCCAATTTGACGGGCGACCAAGGGTTGGATGAGGAAGGGGGCCAGCTGGCATATATTGTGTACACATCCGGCAGTACGGGGGCCCCCAAGGGGATCGAGGTCGAGCACGGCCATCTGGCCCATTATTGCGAAGGCATTTGGGCCGTTATGGGCTTGGGCGCGGGCGACCGCTTTGCCACAGTCACCTCAGCCGCCGCGGACCTCGGCTACACCATGCTTTTCCCGCCTTTGTTAAATGGCGGGTGCGTGGTGTTGGTCCCCGAAAAAATCGTCACTGACGCGGTAGCCCTGGCCGAATACTTCGGCCGCCGGCCCGTGGATTGCTTAAAGATTGTTCCTGCACATCTGCGGGCTCTGATGGGGCCTGGACAGTCCCCCGCACTGCTGCCACGCATGCTCTTGGTGCTGGGTGGTGAGACATGCCTGCCGGAATTAATTCGGGAAATCCGTAACGTGTCGCCGGCGCTGCGGATACTGAATCACTATGGCCCAAGCGAAACAACAGTTGGAGTGCTGGCCTATGAAGTTCCGAGCAATGAGTCGTTTGCTGCCAGCACTGTGCCCCTGGGCTTTCCCATCGGCGGCGCCTGCGCGTATGTGCTGGATGGTCAGCGCCAGCCGGTACCGGACGGAATCCATGGGGAAATTTTTATCGGTGGTCCAACGGTTGCCCGGGGATATTTGAATCGTCCCGATTGGACCGCCGAAAAATTTCAGGCCGATCCTTGGACGCTCGGGGAGCGCCTGTACCGCAGCGGCGACCGGGGCCGAAAGTTAGAAAACGGCGCCATCGAATTTCTCGGCCGCGCCGACCGGCAGATCAAGATCAGAGGGTTTCGTGTGGACTTGGAAGAAATTGAACAGGTGATTTTGTCTCACGCGGACGTGGAACAGGCGGTTGTTCTGGGCCCCCACGACAAGGCTCCTACGAGCCGGATCTCAGCATACGTCCGTCGTCGGGCGGGATCGGAAATTGGCGCCCAAACCATGACCCGTTATCTGAAGTCTCGGCTACCGGGTTACATGATTCCAAATTCGTTCGCTTTCCCGGACGCTATTCCGCTAACGCCAAACGGAAAAATTGACCGCGGGGCCCTTGCCCAATCCAAACCTGAAGCAGAAAAATTTGCCGGCGGGGCACCGCGCGATACTTGGGAACTGGAGCTGTTGAAACTTTGGCAGGACGTTCTGGAGATCGAAAAAATAGGCATCGATGATGGATTTTTCGAATTGGGCGGGCATTCCTTGCTGGCGGTGCGATTGATGGCCGCAATCCACCAGAAATTTGGCCGCAGCATTCCGCTCTCGGCTATGTTCGAGTACGGATCGATACGGAGGTTAGCCGACTTGCTGCGGGCGGATGCTGACGCCCCAGCCGCCACTCCACTGGTCTCCATTCAGCCCAAGGGGAAAAAACCCCCGTGCTTTTTCGTCCATCCTGCCGGAGGAAATGTTCTTTGCTATTACGATTTGGCCCGTTGCCTGGGTACTGAGATACCGTTCTGGGGTTTGCAGGCAGCGCTTGGAGAGGGCGGGGTCGCGCCCGGTTCCATCGCGAAGATGGCGGAAATTTATCTGGAGGCGATGCTTGATATTGTCCACGACGGCGTTCCGATTCTGGGGGGTTGGTCGATGGGTGCGCTGGCCGCTTTTGAAATGGCGCGCCTTTTTCATCAGAGGACAGGTGTCGCCCCGATTGTCGCCGTGCTCGACCAGATCGCGCCCGATCTGACCAGCGATTCAACGTCCGGTTCGGAGGATTTGACGGCCAAACTCTTTGCGTTCGCGAACAAGGTTTCGGAACTTGTGGGCCACGACATCGGATTGTCCAAGGAACTGCTGGCGGCAAGCAGCATGGAGGAAACAAACAGTCTGTTTCTTGACAAATTCAAAGCGTTTGAGCTGGCGCCCGAGGCCACCAGGGTCGAAGAGTTCCAGGGTTTCCTGAAGCTGATGCTGGATCACAACCGCATCACCGGAGAATACGAGGGGGGCCTATACCCCGGGCGGGTCTTGGTGTTTAGGGCAGAAGGAAAAATGTCCGGCAGCACCTCCGGCCCAGGTAGGCTTGCCCGCCGCCCGGATCTGGGTTGGCAGCAGCACACCGCGCAGCCGGTCCAAGTTATTCCAGTGCCAGGAAGTCATATTTCCATGATCCGCCCGCCCCACGTTCAGGCATTGGCTGACGCCATTGTTGGCGCAATTTGACCTGGGCCTCGATTTCCCGGGGACCCCAATTTCTAAATCGAGATCGAACCCCTTTCAACCGGTCCGATGGTTTGGGTTCCGATCACTGACGAGACTGATTTGGACATCATGAGGTTGACGCAGGGCCTCATCGCGGGAAAATGCCACAGATTCGCCGAGAACAATGCAGAAGTTTTTTAAAACCGGGTGCATCAAGTAAATAGGGGTACGGGATGGCTCTCAGTCAGCACGGATCAGTACGTTGACGACGGCACGGGTTGGTGGGCAGCAAAAAGAGGGCGAGACGGGCCGGTGTAATTCCTGTGTAATCAGGCACAGATTTTTACGGAACGTTCTGGGTGGTCGCCCTCGCTGTGGATAAACGACAACTCATATTTTCAGCCGATTTGAGCCGAAAAAGGTTGTACAGGAATGTTGGGTTTGAGGTCTTAAAATCCCTTGGCCTAACGGCCGTGCTGGTTCGAGTCCAGCAGCGGGCACCAGCAAAAATCCTTGGCATTCCGCAATTGGGCGATCTTTCTTGCAAATGTGAGAATCAATTAGCCTGAAAACACACGTTTGGCGCTAGGATGGGTGGGATAGCGAAACTCCTTGGGCCTTGTTGCGGAATGCGAGACTCTGATATTTCCCGAAATTGGGCTGCGCCAGTCCTTGGTCGGGCTCTGTCCGTCGCCCTTGCTGGCCTGATTGCCGTTGGCATGTTTGCAGGGTCACCTGCGACGGCCCAAGAAGCTGCGCCGCCGCCGCCACCGGAAAAAATCGTGCTGCAGCTCCGGTGGGAACATCAAGCCCAATTCGCCGGGTATTACGCTGCCGTTTGGCAGGGCTATTACGCTGATGCCGGGTTTGATGTGGAGGTCCGTTCGGCGTTTCCAGAGGGCGGCCGAGTCAACCCCATCGAAGAAGTGCTGCAGGGCCGGGCAGATTTCGGCATTGGCGCTGCTGACGTGTTGGTGGCAATCGATGGCGGCGCGCCCTTGCGGATCGCCAGCCCGGTTTTCCAGCAAAGTGGGTTTGGCCTGATATCCCGAGTTTATTCCCGCGTCGCATCGCCCGCAGATATTGTCGGCATGGCGGTCATGCGGCCAAATTCGGATCTCGCTCGGGCGGAATTCGATGCCGTGCTGGCCGCCGAAGGGATCGACCCCAGCAAAATCCGTTGGGTGGATGGCATGCCTGGGACTGGCCCAACCCTGCTTGAGAACCGAACCATCGATGCCTATTTTACCTTTTGGCCCGCAGGCAATTGGTTGGTGAAAAATTTGGGCCTGCCGGGCGCCTTGCTGCGGCCATCTGCGTATGGTGTCGATTTTTACGGCGATGCCATTTTCACCTCGGAACAGCTTGCGGAACAGAATCCAGAACTTGTTCAGCGATTCATAGACGCCAGTCTAAAAGGCTGGGAATTTGCGCTCACCCACCCCGACGCCATTGCCGACAGGATTGCTACGGACCTTGTGCGCGCCGCACCGGTGCCCAAACCTCAACTGTTCAACCGGTCGATGTTGAATGAGATTGGCTTGGTGGTGCTGCACTACCCGGAAATTCCCTTGGGCCATTCCAACCCTGATCGCTGGGCGTCGATGTTTGGGGTGCTGTCCAGGGCCGGGCTTGTGGACGGAAATTTCAAGTATTTGGATTATGTTTTTGATCCGGCGGCGCGCGATGCTGTACAACGCACAACTCTGTTCCAGATCCTTGGGGCCGCATTGGTCGCGGCATTGGCATTCGCGGGTGGAATTCTCGCCTGGTCGTGGACTCTGCGCAAACAAGTCTTGGCGAGAACCAGAGATTTAGAGGATAGCCAAGAACGCTATGCGTTGGCCGTCGCCGGAACAGATTCAGGAATTTGGGATTGGGACATCCTTGCTGGGCAAAGTTATCGATCGGCCCGTTGGCACGAAATTTTGGGCTATACCGAGGCCAGTACTCCACCGGGCGTTGATGCATTTTTCGATTTGGTTCACCCGGATGATTTGCCCGGATTAAAACATGCGTTGACTCTTCACTTGGAGGATCGCATCCGGTTCGAGATTGATTTCCGCATGCGCCACGCGGATGGCCGCTTTATCTGGGTCCACGAAAGCGGTCAGGCAGTGTGGGGCGCCGATGGCACGCCCCAACACATGGCGGGATCCATCACCGACATCACGGATCGGGTGGAAGCGGCGGAGGCTTTGACAGCGGCCAAGGAAGCTGCGGAGATTGCGATGAAGGAGGCGGAGCGGGCAAGCCAAGCCAAGACTGATTTCTTGTCGTCCATGAGCCACGAATTGCGTTCGCCGCTAAATGCGATTTTGGGATTCAGCCAGATATTGGATCGGGATTTGGATCCAGTTGCCGATGCCAATAGACGCCGCTACACCGGCCACGTTTTGTCATCGGGCAGACATTTGATGTCGTTGATCGAGGACGTTCTGGATCTGGCACAAATTGATGCGACGGGGGTTTCGCTGGACCTAAAAAATTTGGACCCAGTGGAACTTGTGATGACTGCCTCCACCACCGCACGACATTTGGCAGACCAACGGGGCATCGAATTCCGCGATCTGACGACGGCGTTGCAGTTGCCCTTGATCAAGGTTGATTCCACCCGCCTGCACCAGGTGCTGCTGAACATTCTGACCAACGGCGTTAAATACAATACCGAAGGCGGATCGCTGTTGTTGTCAGCGGAAGAAACCGAAGATCGGTTCTTGCGATTTTCAGTCACCGATACTGGTGTCGGTATTCCCGAAGAACGCCAATCCGAAGTGTTCCAGCCGTTTTCGCGCCTGGGCAAAGAAAAATCCGCCATCCCGGGAACGGGGATCGGCCTGTCGATCACCAAGCGTTTGACCGAGGCCATGGGTGGCCGCGTAGGGTTCACCAGCAGCTTTGGCGTTGGCAGTAAATTCTGGGTGGAATTCCCCATCGAAGAAGGTTCCCTCGGGCCGGCCATCCAAGGCGCTGACGGCGCCGTGGAACTAATCGATCGCAACCGCACAATTTTGTGTGTCGAAGATAATCTCTCAAGCCTAAGGTTTCTTGAGGCCCTGATCGACGGCATTCCCGACACCTCAATGGTTTCGGCGCCGACCGCGGAAATTGGCCTGGAAATGGCTGCGCTGCACCTGCCGGACCTTATCCTGATGGACCTCAGCCTACCGGGTATCGATGGGGAAACCGCCCGTCAGGCCCTAGCTGAATCACCCGGGACGGCAGATATCCCGGTCATCGCACTGACCGCCATGGCGTCAAAGGAAGACGTGGAAAAGGGGTTGGCCGCAGGCTTCAAGCGGTACATTACCAAGCCCATCGATGTGACCGAAGTGACAGATGCCATCAACGAAGTGTTGGGCCCAAATTAGGCACAAGGTTGGCTAAAGGCCGCCGGGCCGACCGAACAAATATCCCTGACCATAGGTGACGCCGACCTGGGATAAAAACCGGGCGACTTCTTCCGTCTCGACAAATTCGCCGACGGTCTGGATTTTCAGCTCTTTGCACAGGGATGCCATGGAGGTCAGAAAGATTTTCCCGTTCGGCGTGGTGAAGGCTTCGCGCACATAGATCCCATCAATTTTCACAAAATCCACTTCCAGCGCGCGCAGATATTGGAACGCCGCAGCCCCCGCACCAAAATCATCCAGGCACACGTGGTGGCCAAGTTTGTGCAGTTCCTGCAACACCTTGTTGGCTGCCTCCAGATCATCAATCCGCGATGACTCGGTCACTTCGAACATCAGGTGATTGCGGATCGGGCGGCAGTCTTTCAAAATGTTCAGCAGCGTTTGGATGAATAGCGGGCTTTCCAAGGATTTCCCCGACAGATTTACGGCGGCATGGACCTGCTTGCCGACTTTTTTCCCGGCGTTGATCGTGGCGATAACCTTTTTCACCATGGCGATGTCAAAATCGCCGATCACTCCGGCTTCCTCGGCAAATGTAATCATTTCGTACGGCGATCCATCGGCCCCGGTTTCCGGGAATCGCACCAGTGCTTCGTGGTGGTGCAGGGCGCGGGTGCGAATATCGACAATGGGCTGAAACACTGCTTGAAAATCACCCTGGGCGATGGTTTTTTTGAACGCCACAATCCGCTCGCGGGTGTCTTCCAACATCGATTGGTATCCGTCCGTCAGATCGGAAATAGTGAAGTCCCCGTGGGTTTGGGAAAATTTGTTGATCGCGAACAGCATCGCTTTTGCCGAGTCCGCTTCTGACAATTCCTTGCCATCCAGCTCCACTGTCGCGGTGGGTAATACGATATCCCCGACGGATGGATCGGCGGCAGCGGCCTTTTTCGAAATGGCGTCCTTCAGTGCCCCGACATCCGTGTCGGCATCGTGGACAAATCCATAATGGCCGGCGCCGATCCGTCCGGCAGACATGCCGTTGATCGAGCTGGCCTGCATCCGCGCGGCAATTTCGCTGATTAGATCGTCGGCGGCAGAATCATCCAGGCGTGATCGAATTTCCTCGACCACCTCCAGATCTAGCATGGTCATTTTGTACGCGCGGTCGGCGTCGTTGGTCTTCGTCAACGCCCGTTGGGCCAACGCCTGGAAGGCATCTTTTGCTAGCAGACCGGTTTCCCGATCCAAGTCTTTTTGGGCAGGTGGGGCATCGGGTTCCGCCATACGGTGAGCGCTCAAAGCCACAAACGTGCGGCCGCCCTCAACCGGCAAATAGGTTCCAAACGCAATCACCCGCACTGATTTTGGTGCGGTGATATTCAAACTGATGGGCCCAAACCGCCCTTGGTTTTGGGCGATTTCCAGTGCGGCGTTGACCAGCGGTGTTGAGTCTTCGTCAATCAAATTCAACAGACGTTGGCCGGTCAGCTTTTCAGGGGCTTGGCCCAACAGGCGCTGCACCGCCCCGGTGGCGTACAGGATTTTCAGATCGCCATCAATTTCCAGGAACGCATCGGCCGAGGCGAAGGCAAAGGCCACGAATCGGTCGCGTTCGTACCGCAAATTGGCGATCGCCTTGCTTTCTTCGCCAGGCTCAGTCCTCATACCCGTCGTGTCTTCCATGGTGTTCTGGCCCTTTCACTAAGCCTATGGGTGGGTCCACCAGCGGTCAATCATGGCCATTGGCCCAAAAGCCCCGGGAACCCAACGGGGGGACCGCATCGGTGGCGTACTTTAGTATTTGCCCATGACAAACGTTCATCCCCTTCCGGTGGTGCAAAATCTGTGCCCGACCGCGTTTCCGATTGCCCTGATTGTCGCTGCGGTGTTTTTCGTCGGCGCGACCCCGGCCCACGCCCAGGTTAGCCCCCCGGTCCAGTCGGTGTTTTTGGCTCCCACCACGGTTTCCATCGGGGCGGTGGAGACGGGGATTTCTGCCTTTGGGGTTGGCCAAAATAAGCCACCCTATGCGTTAACCATCGATGACTCAGTGTTTCGAAACGAAGTGGTAACCACGTTGGTGGCCGGTGCCCTGCAAATTGAGTTCATCGACGGCACAATTTTCCAGCTTGGGGAAGACGCCCGCATGGTTCTGGACGAACTTGTCTATGACCCCGTCACCGGCGATGGGAATTTGGCGGTCAGTCTTTTGGAAGGGGTGTTTCGAATTGTGTCCGGGGCCATTCCGGCGGGAAATTTCCTTGTCACCACGCCCGTGGCGACCATCGGCATTCGTGGCACGGACTTCGAAGTCGCGGTGGATGATCTTGGCATCACAACGGTTTCGGTGTTTGAGGGAGAGGTGGAGGTCGACCCCATCGAGGATGACCCCGCCGCCGTCCCCGGTGGACGCCGGGCCGTGGCCAGGGCCGGGGAACGGGTGGCGTTGCAACGCGGCGGTGAAGACGTGGTGCGCGGGGAAGCCCGGCGCAGCGAAGATCGCGGGCTTCGGGTCCTTGATGAGGTTGAACGCGAACGCGCCCAGCGATCCCCAGCCGATCGCGAAAATAGCGAACGGCGAATTTTGGTGCGGGGCGAGGCGGTGCGCGAGGACGCCAGGGACCGCGGCGTACGCGCAGTGGTCATTCGGGAAGATCGGCCGGACCGGGTTAATCGTGGGGACCCACCGGACCGCATCGGGATTGGCCGCCGGGCGGAATTGGGTGGGGCGGACGAGAGACCGGATCGACAAGTCAATTTTGGTGGTGAAGATCGGCCCGACCGAGAACCCAATTTCGGTGGCGAAGAGCGGCCAGATCGCGGGCGGAATTTTGGCGGTGAAGAAAGACCGGTTCGTGATGTTGGCGGTGAAGAGCCACCGGACCGAGTACGGAATTTTGGCGGTGAAGAAAGACCGGAACGGGAACCCAACCCAAATGCCGGTGGCCGCCCTGGCGGAGAAGAAGCTCCAGCCGTGAATGAACGGCCCGCTCGGGGAAACAATGCCGGAGCGGACGAGCGGCCCGCGAGGGAAAACAATGCCGGAGCCGAAGAACGTCCCGCCCGGGGAAACGCTCCAGGCGAAAACGAAAGACCGGATCGCGAGAACAACCCGGCGGACAATGAGCGCCCGGATCGTGAGAACAATCGTCCCGATCGCGGGAACGCCCCCGTGGTCGATGAGGATGCGCCTGTGGATTCCGATGTGGACGAGGAAAATCGCCGCAATAATCGGGAGAATGATCGTTAGCGAATGCGTATCGCGGGTCGGCCTAGGCGGTTGTACGGTGTATGGTACCTATGCTGGGATCGGTTTTTAGATGGGGCGGTCGGGGCGCCGCAAACAAATGGGAACGCAATGAAACAAGAGCACATCAGTTGGATAGTAGTAGCGGACGGGCGGCGATGCCGTATTTCGGCCAGTGTCGGCCCTGGCGCGCCTCTCACGACGGTTCAGGAATTTTCCCAGCCCGGCTTGGCGAGCCGCGATATCGACGCTGACAAGCCCGGTCGGTCCTTTGATAGCGCCGGCCAAGGCCGCCACGGGATGGAACCCTCCACCGACGCCAACCGCACAGCAGAGAAAAATCTAGCCCGCGAAATAGCCCTTTTTGTTGGCGAGAATCGAAAACAGGGCGCGTTCGAACGGTTGTTCTTGGTTGCCGCGCCGCGCACTCTTGGCGACCTGCGCGCCATGTTGCCAAAGGAGGCAAGCGGCCTCATAGCGGGTGAAATCGATAAAGATCTGACGAACATTAGCGTTCATGACCTGCCGGGCCATTTAGAGACTCTGCTCGCGAATTAGTGGCTGCACCTGTTGCCTGGGGCAGCGGCGGGAATTCTAATTTTATGTCCATTGCCACATTGCCCGATGGATTGTTCGTACAGCTCACCAAGTCCGGGCAATTGGCAGCCTTGTACGAGGAGGGCGCTTTTGGTGTAGCTCAATCCACGTAGCGGCTGGCCCAGGCGTTCAAAACCTTAGCCACATAGATCGCATCATCTTTTTTCGTAAGCAGATGATCGGCTTTGTCCAAGGACACGAAGCTTTTTGGATGTTTGGCTGCCCCATAAATTTGCGCGGCATTATCGATGCTCACCGTTTGGTCCATGGGGCTGTGGAACAGCAACAAAGCCTTGCGCGACGTGCCGATGGCTGTGGTCAAATCGTGGTTGGCGATGTCGTCGACGAATTGCTGCTGGATGGTGAAATCCCGGCCACCAATTGAAACGTTGGCGGCCCCGTCTTCCTTGATGTCTCCCAGCGATGGCTCGAACAAATGGCTCACGTGGTGGGGATCTGCTGGTGCGCCGATGGTGGCGACGGCCACTGTTTCCGGAACCTGTGGGGCGGCGGCCAACACCGCGGCACCGCCCAATGAATGGCCCACCAAAATTTTTGGCGCTTCGAAGTTGTCACGCAAATGGTCTGCGGCAGCAATCAGGTCGCCCACGTTGGATGAAAAATTGGTGCCCTCGAATTCGCCTTCCGATGCCCCCAGGCCGGTGAAATCAAACCGCAAAACGCCGATGCCCAAATCCGCCAGGGCCTCGCTGATCCGCGACGCCGCCAGGAATTCTTTCGAGCAGGTAAAGCAGTGGGCGAAAATTGCGTAGGCGCAGGGCTCGCCTTCGGGCAAATCCAATTTGGCCGCCAAGATCGCCCCTTGGGCTCCGGGGAAACTCAGCTCTTTGGTGACGGGTGCTGCCATGGGCGCAGTCTACGCCAAATCCACAGCACCTGGCTCCATGCAATCAGGGGGTCGTTTTTTCCACGATGATGGCCAAGCCGGGATCGGCGATGGTCCAAATCACATACGGCGCTGTCAACGCCATGGTGACAATGGCCCCGGGGCCCGGCTCTACCTCGCTGTAGCGAACCACGTACGTGCCGTCTTCGTCTTGCTGGGAGTCGATCGTGATGCCAAACCCACCGGTATTGCGAAGCCCTAAGAACACGCCGATGCCCACAAGACCGTCCCCCAAAACGGCCGGCGGCTCGACCCCCAATGACGCCCACAAAGTGACCCATTCGACCTGATTGGTGGCGGTGGCCCAGCCTTCGGTACCCGGGCCACCGTAATTGTCCCGCCATTCGTCGGTGCTGGCGACCGCCTGGCTGGCGTTGTTGGACCCTGGGTCCACGCCACATCCGGCAACCAGAAGTGCGACAGCCAACATTGCCAGCGCATTCGCTGGTTTCCATCGCATGGTGTGTCCTGCGGCGTTGGTCATGGCACCTTTATGATGTGTGGGTTTTCACCTGGTTGCGGCGTTTGTCCAAATGGCTTGTCAATTGGCGCGCCGCCTCGCGAAAGGAATCACGGATCGAAATATACGCGTCCTCGTGGGTGCGGTCCTTGCGATTATCCTTGGTGACTTCGATGTCACCGCCGGGCACGCTTAAATAGATCGCGGTGTGATACAGGTTCCCTTTTTTGTGGCTGTGATGGGGAGATTCGATGACGACTCGGCACGATGTGATGTTGTCGTGAATCTTTTCCAGTTTTTCCGCTTCTTCATGAATGCGGGCCTCGATGGCCTCTGAAGATGGGATGTCGCGAAACGTAATCTGAACCGGTACCTGCATCGCTCGCCTCCTGTTGTCTCACTACTATAAACTTAATCGCGATTGGCTAATTCTCAAGCCAAAAACTGTTCCCGCAAAACCCGCTCCTCCAAATTATGTTCAGGATCGAACAGCAATCCCACCTCTTTACCTGACGCTTCGGCCACCCGCACCTGGGTAATATCGCGTACTTCCTTGTTGTCGGCGGTGACGCTAACTGGGCGCTTGTCGCTTTCCAAAACCTCGATGCGAAAGTCGGCGTCGTGGGGTAAAATCGCACCATGCCACCGTCTGGGCCGGAACGGATTGATGGGGGTCAATGCCAACAGGTTGGACCCCATGGGCAGAATGGGGCCGTGGGCGGACAAATTGTACGCCGTGCTGCCGGCAGCGGTTGATACCAATATTCCATCGCACAACAGCTCGTCCAGGCGCACCACACCGTCCACGGAAATTCGCAGCTTGGCGATCTGGCTGGTCATGCGGAACAGAGACACTTCGTTCACGGCCAAGGCAGTGGTCCGCCCGCCACCCTTGGTGCGAGCCGTCATGCGCAAGGGGTGCAGGATCACTTCCTCGGCCGCCTGAAGCCTTTGTTTTAGGTCGCCTGTGCGAAATTCGTTCATTAGGAAACCGACGGTTCCCACGTTCATGCCGAAGATCGGCACCCGCCGCCCCATGATGCGGTGCAAGCTGTGCAGCATCAGACCGTCGCCGCCCAAGGCAACCACCACATCGGCTTTGGCCAGTGCCACATGGCCCATGGCCTGAACCAACTGCTTGCGGGCTTCCTGCGCCTGGGGGGTGTCGGCAGCAACAAAGGAAATTTTGGGAGTCTTTTTCACGTCACTGGCTTCATTTGCCTTGGGTTCACTTGTATTGGCCGTCCGCGATTATGATTTTCAGTATACCATTCTGGCAATCTGACCAATTCCGAAAAAACCGACGCCAAGGTAATGATCCCTCTCCACGATGACAATCCAACGGAAATAACGCCCTGGGTGACCATTGGGATCATCGCCACCTGCGTCGCGGTTTTTCTGTGGCAGGTTTCTCTGCCGTCCACCGACGCCTTCAACCTTATGGCCTATCGATTGGGGTTCATCCCATCGGTGCTGTTGGGCGAAAATTCCCTGCCCCCGGAAATCGTTTTGGTTTCCGCCGAACTCTCCATTGTCACCTCCATGTTTCTGCACGGCAGCTGGATGCACTTGGGCGGCAACATGCTGTACCTGTGGATATTTGGGAACAACGTGGAAGACGCCATGGGCCATGTGCGGTTCGCGCTCTTCTACCTTGGCTGTGGGGCAGCGGCAGCCCTGGCCCAGGCGGCCCAGGATCCCTCATCGACCGTCCCCATGATCGGGGCCAGCGGCGCCATCGGCGGTGTATTGGGGGCCTATATCCTGTTGCACCCCCACGCCCGGATATTGGTTGTCATTCCCTTTGGGTTTCTGATCCCCCTGCGCATCCCAGCTTTCGTTGTCTTGGGGGTATGGTTCATCTTCCAATTCATCGCCACGGCGTCATCCAGTGGCGACGAGGGCGGCGGCGTCGCATATTGGGCCCATATTGGTGGGTTCCTGGCCGGGCTGGTGTTGGTGCTGGTGCTGAAACGCCGGGATGTGCCGCTGTTTGATCGTGGAAAAGATCGCGGCAAAGCGCTTAGCCGGCGAGGCAGAAGGTCGTCGAAATCAAAATCTTGGGAAGAGGGGCCTTGGGGGTAAGACGCCCAAGGGCGGGACTTTAGCCGCCGGTTACGCTCATATGGCGTTCGACGGCAGGGCCGTTGTTGTCCCGGTCGATGACGAAATCATGGCCTTTGGGCTTGCGGCCGATGGCCTCGTCGATGGCCGCGTCGAGCAAGGATTCGTCGTCGGTGACCCGCAGAGGGAAACGCAAATCGGCTTTGTCGTTTTGTCCCAGGCACATATACAAAATGCCGGTACAGGTCAGGCGCACCCTATTGCAAGACTCACAGAAATTGTGGGAAAGCGGAGTGATAAAGCCAAGCTTTTGCCCGGTTTCCTCAACCCGCACATACCGCGCAGGGCCTCCGGAATTGAAATCCAGATCTTTCAGGGTCCAGCGTTTGTCCAAATCGGCGCGGACCTGAACCAACGGCAAATAGTGATCGGTGCGATCGTGATCGACCTCGCCCATGGGCATGGTCTCGATCAAAGTCATATCGTGGCCGTGTTCGCCGCACCAACGGATCATGTCGTCGAATTCGCTGTCGTTCAGGCCTTTCATCGCCACGGCGTTGATCTTGATGGCCAGGCCGGCCTTTGACGCCGCCTCGATCCCCTCCAGCACTTTGTTCAGGTCACCGCGGCGGGTGATTTTGCGGAACTTGTCCACATCAAGGGAATCGACAGAAACGTTTATTCTTTTGATCCCTGCATCCACCAGTTCTTCGGCAAAGCGGGTGAGCTGGCTGCCATTGGTGGTCAGGGTCAGTTCATCCAATTCCCCCGATTTCACGTGGGCCCCAAGGCGCCTGATCAAAGTCATGATGTCCCGGCGTACCAAGGGCTCGCCCCCGGTCAGTCTGATTTTACGGACACCCTTGCGGGCGAAGGCGGTACACACCCGGTACAGCTCTTCCAGGGTCAGCACTTCAGACTTGGGCAGGAATTTCATGTCTTCCGACATGCAGTACTCGCAACGGAAATCGCAGCGGTCGGTGACCGACACGCGCAGGTACGAAACCGGACGACCGAACGGGTCGATCATCGGTGGGTTTTTGACAGGTGCTTCGCTGTTCCCGTGCATCTCAACTTGCCCAAACTCGCGCTGTGCCATATCGAATTGTTGGCGTAACGCGTTGTATTCCGTGCCCAACCTCCATACTAAGCGCAATTCACCTAGAATCACCATCCCGGATCTCTCGCCCAGGCTCTCAAGATACCCTTGGAAAAGTATGGTATTTCTTGGCTGAATGATCGCGGACATTGAAATTTTTGTTGGGGGGTAACCTGTGGATGATGTGACCTTGGCGTCGTTATTGGTTTCCCGCATTTGCCATGATTTGGCGGCACCAGCAGGAGCGGTAAATAATGGATTAGAGCTTTTGCGGGACGAAATGCCCGAAGGCGCCGACTTTGCTTCAATGGATTTGCTGGAATTCAGCGCCGGTGAAACCTTGAATCGATTGATGTTTTTCCGCTTGGCTTTTGGCGCGGCCGGGGGCCTTGGGGTGAAAATTCCTGTGGCGGAGGCCAAGTCTGCAGCGCAAAAGTTCTTCCAGGGGCGAAAAGTCGGTCTGGATTGGCCCGCCGACACCCCGCCTGATTTGCCCCAGCCTGTCATTAAGCTGTTGATGAATATGATTTTATTGGTGGCCGAATCCTTGCCTCGGGGCGGTGATGTGGAGCTGGAAATCTCCTCGGACGCCCTGAAAGTCACCGGTGCAGGGGTGGGGGCAACCCTGGCACCAGATCGCCAAGCGGCGTTACAGGGCAAAGCACCTGATAACCAAATCAGCGCCCACGTAATTCAGGCGTTCTATGCGGGGGAGTTGGCCCGCAACACCGGGATTTCGGTGGAAATCGAGGGCGATGGGACCAGTTTTGTTAGCCTAAGGGCGGCACTAGAGCTTTCCTGAAAATCGTTTCGTACCCGAGCCAAGATTAGGCGTTTCCTGCCTGTTCCCCTTGACCTGAACGATATTAACTACATTTCACGGGTTATTAACGACTCTCCTCCAGAGTGTGCAGTGCGGGTGGGGTCGCTGGCTTTTGAATAGCGCGGCGGCTTAAAAAAATGACGAAAAACAAGGTTTTTGGGGAAGAAACATGGACGACCTTCTAGCAGAATTTTTGACCGAAACGAATGAGGCTCTGGACGTCACCGACGTTGAGCTAGTGAAGCTAGAACAGGAACCGGATAATCCGGATATTCTGGGTAACATTTTCCGTCTCGTTCATACCATCAAGGGCACCAGCGGGTTTTTGGGCCTGCCGCGCCTTGAAACGGTCGCCCATGCGGGGGAAGACGTTCTGGGCAAAATTCGCGATGGCGAAATTGATGTTTCTCCAGATGTGATCACTCTGGTTCTGGAAGCCCTGGATCGGATCAAAGAAATCGTACAAGGCCTGGGCGAACTGGAAACAGAGCCCGAAGGGGATGATTCGGAAATTGTCGGCCGGTTGCGCGAAACCGCAGCAACCGCCAAGGCACCTGCCAAAGCGGCTGAGCCCGCGGCAGCAGCGTCGGCAACAAGCGAATTCGATGACATCAAGGCCAACGAGCTAGACGCGCTGGAAGCGGCGTTTAACGACGCCCCCGGCCCCGAAGACGAAGCCTCTGCGCCAGACCCAGAGCCAGAATCGTCGAAAGAGGTTGTGGCGGCCAAAACCACGGCTGTTGCGAAAAAGAAAGACCCCGCTGCGGCGAAGAAGGCCGAAAAGTCGGGTGATAGTTCCTCCGCAAACCAAACCATTCGGGTCAGCGTTGATCTTCTGGAAACCCTGATGACCACGGTGAGCGAGCTGGTTCTGACTCGCAATCAGCTGATGCAATTGCTGCGTGTCCGTGAAGGCTCTGACAGCGAATTCACAGTTCCCTTGCAGCGGCTCAGCCATGTCACCACCGATCTTCAAGAAGGCGTGATGAAAACCCGGATGCAGCCGATCGGCAACGCCTGGGCCAAATTGCCTCGGATCGTGCGCGACCTGGCCAACGACCTTGGCAAGAAGATCGAGATTGAAATGATCGGCGCCGAAACCGAGCTAGATCGCCAGGTGTTGGAACTCATTAAAGATCCGCTGATGCACATGGTGCGAAATTCCGGCGATCATGGCTTGGAAAGCACCGAAGAACGCATTGCCGCCGGCAAACCTGAAACCGGCACCATTACCCTGAACGCCTTCCACGAAGGCGGCCACATCATTATGCGAATTTCGGATGATGGGGGCGGGATCGATATTGATCGGGTGAAACAAAAGGCCCTGGACAACGGAATCGCCACAGAACAAGAGCTATCCTCTTTGTCCGAGCAACAGGCCCTGCAATACATCTTTAAGGCAGGGTTCTCGACCGCCAAGGCGGTGACCAGTGTGTCGGGCCGTGGCGTTGGCTTGGACGTGGTGCGCACCAACGTCGAAAAGATCGGCGGGACGGTCGATGCCAAGTCCATCGCCGGCCAGGGGACAACCTTTACGATTAAAATTCCTCTGACCTTGGCCATTGTTTCCGCTCTGATTGTGGGCTGCGCCGGCGAACGGTTTGCAATGCCGCAAATCAGCGTTGTGGAATTGGTGCGGGCGTCCAAAGAATCCGAGCACAAGATCGAGGTCATTAACGAGACCCCGGTTCTGAGACTTCGCAACCGGCTTTTGCCTCTGGTTGATCTGCGCACAATTTTGCAGCTCGAAGATATTGCCAGAGTCGAAGAGACCGTCTTGAAATTGGATCAGGCGTTGGCGGGTGATACACCGGCCGATGACGAAAAGGCTGCCTCTGTCGACGGCACGGATACGACACCAGAAGCCGAAACCGATGACAAGCCTGCCGTTCATGACCCAGTGGCCGATGCAGAAGACTCGTTCATCCTGGTCACCCAGGTTGGCAGCTATCGGTTTGGCATTGTTGTGGATCGGGTGTTCGATACCGAGGAAATCGTGGTCAAACCGGTTGCCCCCATTCTGCGCCACATCGGCGTGTTCTCGGGCAACACCATCCTTGGTGACGGCAGCGTCATCATGATTTTGGATCCGAACGGGTGTTTCATTTGGCCGCCCGGGCGGACATTGTTCCGTCCATTGTCGAGCCACGAGAATATTTCACGACCAATGTGGACGGCACATTCAACGTCTTGGAAGCGGCGAAGCGGGCGGGGGTCAAACGGCTGACCTATGTGGCATCATCCACCTGCTACGGAATTCCTGACAGCTACCCGACTCCGGAAGACGCGGAAATTCGCCCGCAATTTCCCTATGCCTTGACCAAAAACATGGGCGAGGAATTGGTCCTTCATTGGGGCAAGATCTATGACCTGCGGGTTATGGTATTGCGGTTTTTTAATGTGTATGGCCCCCGGGCCAGAACTTCCGGGACCTATGGCGCGGTGTTCGGCGTGTTTCTGGCCCAGATGCTGGCGGACAAGCCCCTGACCATCGTCGGTGACGGCGAGCAAACCCGAGATTTCACGTTCGTCTCGGATGTTGTGGATGCCCTGGTGACCACTGCGGCAAGTAATTTGCGGGACCAGGTGTTCAACGTCGGATCTGGCGCCCCGGTTAGCGTCAACCGCTTGGTGGAATTGTTAAAGGCCAAGGAAAGCATCCACATTCCCAAACGTCCGGGGGAGCCCGATTGCACATTTGCCGATATGACCCGGATTTCCGATGCCTTGGGCTGGGCCCCAAAAGTTGGCATCGAAGACGGCGTCGCCATCATGCTGGAAAATATTGAATACTGGCGGGATGCGCCGGTGTGGACCCCCGGCAAGATCGCCTCGGCCACCGAAGACTGGTTCAAATACTTAGGCAAATAGTCGGTCGGCTTGCGCTGCCGCTTGGCACGCTTATATTCCTGCCATGTCTGAAAATACGAAAACCCGCGCCGTTGTGGCCATGTCCGGCGGCGTGGATTCCTCCGTTACGGCGGCACTGATGGCCGACCAGGGCTTCGAAGTCGTGGGGGTCACACTTCAGCTGTACGACGACGGGGCGATGAAGGGCCGCGTTGGGTCGTGCTGTGCTGGCCAGGACATCGCCGATGCCCGGCGGGTGGCCCAGGATTTGGCGATTCCTCATTATGTGCTGGATTACGAAACCAAATTTCGCGAGTCGGTCATCGATGATTTCGTTCAGACCTATGCGGCTGGCGAAACGCCAATCCCCTGCGTGCGCTGCAATCAAACCGTGAAGTTTCGCGATCTCCTTGCCGCTGCGAAAGACCTAGGCGCGGATTTCTTGGCCACTGGCCACTATGTGCGCCGGGTGGACGGTGACGAGGGGCCAGAGCTTCACCAGGGGGCGGATCCCAGCCGCGATCAAAGCTATTTTATGTTCGCCACCACGCGCGAGCAGCTTGAATATTTGCGGTTTCCCTTGGGGGACATGGACAAGACCGAAACCCGGGCGATTGCCGATCGGTTCGGTCTGAAAGTCGCCGCCAAGCCCGATAGCCAAGATATTTGTTTTGTCCCAGACGGCGATTACGCGCGCACCATCGAACGCTTGATGCCCGAAGCGGCGGTGCCGGGGGACATCGTCCACGTGGACGGCCGGGTGCTGGGTCAACACCAAGGCATCATCCATTACACGGTGGGCCAACGGCGGGGCCTTGGGTTGGGCGGCGGCGACCCCCTGTATGTGGTGCGATTGGAGCCAAAGACCAATCGCGTCATCGTTGGCGATAACGACGCCTTGGCGGTGACCAAATTTCGCGTCCGCGACATGAATTGGCTGACCGCAAAGGCCCCCACCGCGCCAATCCGCGGGGAAGTCAAAGTCCGATCGACCCGGCCGCCGGTCAGCGGGACGCTTACCGCCACCGCGGATGGCGGGGCCATGGTAGAGCTGGATCAGCCGGAATATGGGGTGGCCCCGGGCCAGGCCTGTGTTGTGTATCGTGGCACCCGGGTTTTGGGCGGTGGGTGGATTACCCCTCCCCCAATTGGCGCGGACGGCGAAAAAATCGAACAGCTTCAGGCTCAGCCCGCTTGACTTGAGCCCCAGCGCTGATCGATATATGCGCCGGTCTGGCGGGGGAGCTCAGTTGGTTAGAGCAGCGGAATCATAATCCGCGTGTCGGCGGTTCGAGTCCGCCCCCCGCTACCAATTTTTTCGGCCATCATTTCGCGCCCCCGTGGCCTAAGTTGGCTGCGAATTTGCATCAAAATTGTCGTCATTTTTTCGGTGCGAACGGTGGTTCTCGTTCATTCTGTTAACCACTGATCTGGTACTATTTGGGTCAACCCAAAGGATTTTGATTGTGCGGGCAGCTTTACGCGTCATCGCTAGTTTCGTTGCGCTTGCGTTATGGTCAGCCGTGGCCGTGGCGCAAACGCCGCAGCTGCTGGATGCCGCCGATCAAAGCTTGGCGTTTTACCAAAAAGGCGAGCTTTTGAACGCCCTGCCGTTCGCCGAAGAGGCTGCGCGCTTGGCGGAAGAAGAATTCGGTGCCGATCATGTGACCACCGCCAAGCACACCCATAATTTGGCGGCGGTATACCAACAGC
Source organism: Alphaproteobacteria bacterium (assembly GCA_018658465.1). GTDB lineage: Bacteria > Pseudomonadota > Alphaproteobacteria > UBA2966 > CAIVPW01 > JABHVE01. Next base: position 23,398 of record JABHVE010000056.1, on the reverse strand, counting down.
TGGGATGGTTGGACTTTGCCGAGCCTTTGTTGGTGCGGGCCCTGGCAATTCGGGAAGGTCAATTGGGGGCTGATCACCCCTTGGTGGCCCAAACCCTAAACAATTTGGCAGTCATTTTTCACGCGCAAAAGCGATTTGTTACTGCCGAAGAGTATTATTTGCGGTCCCAAGTGATTTGGGAGGCCGTGTACGGCCTGGAGCACCGGGAAGTCGCTACAAGCTATAACAACCTGGCCGGATTGTATTATCTGGAGGGGCGATTTGAAGAAGCAGAGCCGTTGTTTCTGCGGTCTTTGGAAATTCGCCGGGTGGTGTTGGGGAATGACCATCCAGATGTGGCGCAAACCCTGAAGAATTACGCGATTTTGCTGCGCAGCTGGGAACGCCCAGAGGACGCGGATGTGTTGGAACAAGAGGCGCGGGATACCGGCCAAGTGGTGGCCAGCGGAAGAATCAATTTGGTCCAGGGTGGCGGCACCCGTCCCGGCGTGCTGATTTTTTCGCCAATCTACCGGCCTGGCACCCCGGTGAGCTCGGTTGAGGAGCGGCGCGTTGCCCTGCTGGGATACGCGTTGGCTGTGTTGGATATCCAACGCACGGTCGCCGATGCCATCGACCTGTCCGGGGCCGCTGGGGGTCCAGGATTCGAGATCGATATTTTCGATCTTGAGGCGGCGCCGGGCGACAGCTTGGTGCTTTCAGTTTCCGTTGATCCAGACAAGCAGCCAGCAATCCCAACAATTCAGAGGTTGCAGTCCGGGGTTCATGCTGCCTTGGAAATTTCGGTGGGCGACCGTATGTGGCTGGTGATTTCAACCCCCTCCGGCCCCGAGTTTTCTGGGTTTCGGAATTATCAGCCATGGGTGGGGGCGGTGCCGGTTTTTCTGATTGTTTTGCTGCTTGGATTTTATGTGCGCGCCAATGCAGCACGCAGCGCTGAAATCAGAAGTTTGGTCGCCGACCGCACAGAGACGTTGAATGCAATTCTGAACACGGTGGACGATGGAATTATCACCATCGATTCCCTGGGCGTTGTTCAAACGTTCAACGCGAGTGCAGTACAGATTTTTGGCCACACGCCAGAGCAAGTCATCGGCAACAACGTCCGCATGTTGATGCCGGAACCCTATAAGGGCGAGCATGATGGATACGTGGGCCGGTATTTGACGACCGGAGAAACCCGAGTCATCGGCATTGGCCGCGAAGTGTTTGGTCAGCGCAAAGATGGCCGCGTGTTCCCCATGAGCCTGGCTGTCAGGGAAATGCCCATCGCTGGCAAACGCATGTTTACCGGGGTGGTGCGGGACATCACCGACCTAAAAGCAGTGGAGGGTTTGAAGAACGAATTCGTCTCCACCGTTAGTCACGAATTGCGGACCCCTTTGACCTCGATCAAGGGAGCATTGGGATTAATTCGCTCCGGTGTGACCGGGGAACTGCCAGAACGGCTCAACTCGATGTTGGAAATCGCCTATTCGAATTCCGATCGGCTTATTCGATTAATCAATGACATTCTTGATATCGAAAAGATCGAAGCTGGGAAGATGAATTTCCACATGAACCCGGTGAATTTGTCGGACATCGTGGTCCACTCGGTGGAGCAAAATCACACCATCGGTGAAGAGCGCAGTGTGGTCCTTCACATCGCCGAAAAATTGCCAGTTGCGATGGTCTCTGGGGATCGTGATCGTTTGACCCAGGTCATGGCAAATTTCCTGTCAAACGCTGCCAAGTTTTCGCCAATAGGCGGAACGGTGAAGGTTGCTGTGGGTGTCCAAAAAAACACCATTCGCGCTTCGGTCTCTGACAACGGTTCGGGTGTACCCGATGAATTCAAAGACCTGATTTTTGAAAAGTTTTCCCAGGCAGACTCCACTGACACCCGCAGCGCAGGCGGGACCGGCCTTGGCCTGAACATTTGCCGAGCAATTGTTGAACGACACGGCGGCCAGATCGGGTTCGAGGCTACCCCAGGGGGAGGGACTACATTCTTTTTTGAATTGCCGATCTTGGATGTCGCCAAAGTCGGCGAAAAATCCGAGCCACTAAGTGCCGGATCTCAAACCGTTTTGATTTGCGAAGATGAACCCGACATCGCTGAATTATTGCGGCTTATTTTGGAGAGTGGCGGTGTCCATGCCCATGTGGCGGACTCAGCCGAAGTCGCGGCTGAAATGCTCATGGCAAATCGTTACGCGGCAATGACCCTTGATCTAAATCTTCCGGGGAAAGACGGGCTGACCTTCATGAAGGAATTGCGGGAAAACCCAGCGACCCGGGATCTGCCAATCGTCGTTGTTTCGGTAATCTCCGCCGACGAGGAAGACACGATCAACGGCGACGCGATCAATGTGGTCGATTGGATTGAAAAGCCGGTGGACACCGAACGCCTGCTCCATGCAATTGATCGCGCCCGGGTTCACCGCGGCGGGCTGCCAAAGATTTTGCATGTGGAAGATGACCCGGACCTTCGGGACATCGTTGCGGATTTATTGGGTGACCATGCCGAGGTTGTGCCCGCTGGCTCGTTTTCCCAGGCTCAGGAACAATTGGCGGAACATGATTTTGATTTGGTTCTGCTGGACTTGGATTTGCCGGACCGGCCCGGGACTGACTTGTTGTCCGAATTGGCGGGTGGATCTCAGGTGACTGCGCCTCCGGTTATTGTGTTTTCTGCCACTGAGGTTTCGCGGGAATTGGCAGACGAAATTCACCATGCCTTGGTGAAATCCCAAACTTCGAACGAAGAGCTGTTGGCCTCGGTGCTGTCTGCGTTCGAATCTTCGCGAAAGCCCGACGAAGTGAAATAGGGGCGGCCGAGCTGGCCAAGGGCGCCTAGGCTTGCGGCGGCAATATTTCCTGAACACAGACCTGATCGATCAAGTGTTCCCGGCCCACGTCAGTGAGGTGGGCACGTTTTTGATCGTTGGAAAGCCGGGCACCGATCCCGGCTGTCATTGCCCGGATCACCGATGGATCCCCCATATCCAACCAATAGTTCCGCCGCACCAATTTACCGTCTTGATCCCTGGCAAAGGGGCTGTCGGGTTCCGATCCCAGGTCTGGCTCGAAGAAGTGTCGTTTGGACATTTTGGCCAACCCTAGATGTTGTTCGAATTGCGTGGGGGCATCCCCTGGGGGGGACTCTGAACGCCCTGAACTTCAAGAGCAACTGGCCTTTTGTCCACAGGCTAGATTTGCGGCTTGTGGAAAACCTGCCTTGATATTGCCGCATATTCACGCCAACATTGGCGTACTGGGACAGGGGATCGCGCAAAGTGTGCTTGAACCTTTGTCCCTTTGCGCATAAAAACTCCCCCGGTTAACGGGGTTTGGTCCTGAGAGGGGGCGTCTACCGCATGGCGGATCTGATCGAAGTCGACGCATTAAGCAAGCGGTTCGGCGATATCCTGGCTGTGGATAACGTCAGCTTTTCGGTTGCCAAGGGAGAGGTCCTGGGATTTCTCGGCCCCAATGGTGCCGGCAAGTCCACCTCTATGCGCGTCATAACCGGCTATTTGCCGCCCAGTTCAGGCACGGCCCGTGTATTAGGGGAAGACATCCGCACGAACCCCGTGGCCGTGAAGGAAAAAATTGGCTACCTGCCCGAAGGTGCACCGTTGTACGGGGATATGACCGTCAAAGGGTTTTTGGAATTCATTGCCTCAATCAGAAATTTGTCGCGCGCCGCTGGCAAACGCCGGATTTCCGACGTTGTTGAACGCATGGGCCTGGAACGGGTGATGTTCCAGCGGATTGAAACCTTGTCTAAAGGCTTTAAGCGCCGGGTGGGTTTGGCCCAGGCCATTCTCCATGATCCCGAGGTGCTGATCCTGGACGAGCCCACCGATGGCTTGGACCCGAACCAAAAGCATCAAGTGCGCGAACTGATCAAGGAAATGGGCGAGAGCAAGGCGATCATCATTTCTACCCACATTCTGGAAGAAGTGGACGCTGCCTGTACCCGGGCCGTGATCATCGACCAGGGCAAAGTGGTGTTGGACGGCACCCCTGAACAATTGCATGCAAAATCTCCGACCCATAACGCGGTGGTGCTGCGGGTGGGCAGCCAAGATGGCCAACGGGCGACCAAGGTTCTGCGTGATATCGGCCATGTTAGCGATGTGGAAACCGGCGAAACGATCGATGGCATTGTTTCATTGATGGTGGTTCCCAGCCCCGGTCATACGATTGCCGAAGGCGTCGCTGCGGCGGTGCGTGAGAGCAACATCGAAGTGGCAGAGATGCGCACGGTGATCGGAAAATTGGACGAAGTGTTCCGCCAGCTGACGGTTGGCGAGGAAGCGGGCGCACGATGAGAACTCTTGGGATCATTACCCGGCGCGAATTGGGGGGGTATTTTTCGACGCCCCTGGCTTACGTCTTTCTGGTCATCTTTCTGGCCGGTGCCGGGGCGGTGACATTTTATATGGGCAATTTCTTTGGTCGGCGTCAGGCGGATTTGCTGGCGTTTTTCGGGTTCCACCCTTGGCTTTTCTTGGTGTTGATCCCAGCCGTGGGCATGCGCCTGTGGGCCGAAGAAAGAAAATCGGGAACGATCGAGCTGCTGATGACGTTGCCGGTGACCACGGGGCAAGTGGTGGCGGGAAAATTCTTGGCGGCCTGGGCGTTCACCGCGATTGCCATTGCTTTGACGTTCCCGATCTGGATTTCGGTCAATTACCTGGGTGAGCCGGACCACGGGGTGATCGTTGCCAGCTATTTGGGCAGCCTGTTAATGGCGGGTGCTTTGCTGGCACTGACCTCGTGCTTGTCGGCCCTGACAAAAAATCAGGTGATCGCGTTTGTTGTGGGAGCCGCCGCCTCATTCATCTTCATGATGAGCGGCCTGGATATCGTTTTGGGCTTTTTCACCGATTGGGCACCGGCGTATATCGTTGATTTGATCGCGTCCATGTCGTTTCTGACCCATTTCCAAACCATCACCAAGGGTGTGGTTCAGGTGCCTTCCGTCGTTTTCTTCCTGTCAATGATGGCGGTTTGCCTGTTTATCAACGTGCAGATCGTTGAGCTGAAAAAGGCCGGATGACCATGGATGGTATTTTAAAAAGACTGGCCGACACTGAACGCTCTATTCTTTCGGTTATCGGGATCATTTTGGCGGTGGTGCTGTTCCTGACGGTCAATTTGTTTTCGGCCTTGGTTCTTGGATCCCAGCGCACCGACCTGACGGAAAGCAAGCTGTTCACACTGTCCGAATCCACCCGGTCCGTCGTGGAGGCTTTGGCCGAGCCGGTCACCGTGCGCTTGTATCAGTCTCGGGACCTGTTGGAAGCCGCACCACAATTGAAAGTGTATTCGGAACGGGTCAACGAGCTTCTGCGGACATACTCGGAGATGTCAAACGGCATGATCCGCGTGGAAATTGTCAACGCCCTGCCGTTCTCGTCGGAAGAGGACCGAGCCATTGCCTTCCAACTGGAAGGCTTCCAATTGAGTGCGACAGGTGAACGCGGGTATTTCGGGCTGGTGGCGACAAATTCCACCGACGATGTGCAGGTGATTTCTTTCCTGACCCCGGACCGAGAGCAATTCTTGGAATACGACCTGACCCGTATGGTCAACAATTTGGCCAACCCCAGGAAGCCCGTTGTCGGCGTGATCGATGGGCTGGGGGTCATGGGCCGCGAAGAAGAACGCATTCCGCCGGTGGCCTTGATCCGCCAAATGCAGCAAGTGTTTGAAGTGCGCAGTTTGGTGTATGACGCCGAACAAATTCCGCCCAACGCTGACGTTCTAATGGTGGTGCACCCGGCGGGCCTGCCCGAAAAAACTCAGTACGCCATTGATCAATTCGTTCTGGCTGGGGGTCCGGTAATTTTCTTCACCGATCCCTTCGCCGAGAATTCACCCAAAAATCCGCAGAATAATGTCCAGTATTTGTTCCCCACTTCGGATTTGAACACTCTGTTTTCGGCGTGGGGTATCGACCAGGTGGATGATCGCATTGTTGGCGACCGGGAAATGGCGATTCGCATTACCGGGTTTGCCGGGCCAAACCGGGTCGTCACCGATTACGTACCGTGGCTGCAAATTCGCCAGGACGCCTTTAATCAGGACGATGTTGTAACCGGAACGCTGCAATTGATGCGCATGTCCGCGGCCGGTGGTTTGCGTGAGACGGGCCAGGAGGGTGTCACCATCTCGCCGCTAATCCAGACGACGCGGGATTCGATGATGCTCGATTCCATCGCCGTGCGACGGCGCGGCGACCCCAAGGACCTGTTGGATATTTTCGAACCCGAGGGCGTGCGCCAAACGGTGGCGGCGCGCATTACCGGGATGGTCAACACCGCGTTTCCCGATGGCAAGCCTGCCGATCCCGCCGACTTCGGTCCGGAACCGGGGGAAGGAGAGGCAGCTGAGGTTGAAGAAGAACCCCAGATCATGACCTCGGTGAAACCAATCAATGTCATCATTGTCGCAGATGCCGACATGCTGATGGACAGCCACACGGTTACCGAGGCCGGCGCTCCCAGTTCAAGCAATGCCGATTTCGTCACCAATGCGGTGGAAAACTTGGCCGGCGGCGGGGCGCTGATCGGGCTGCGTGGGCGTGGTCTTTCCCATCGGCCGTTCACCACAGTGGAACAGATCGAAGATGATGCCCGTGGGCGGTATTTCCAGACCGAACAACAGTTGACCGTTGAGCTGGAGGAAACCCAAGATCGTATCGCCGAACTTCAGGCCCAGGGTCGGGCCGGCGGCGACTTTCAACTTTTGACCCAAGAAGATCAGGAATCCATCTTAGAGTTTAATCGAAGGATGCTGACGATCCGTCAGGAGCTGCGCGATGTTCGTCGGGCCCTGAACGAGGACATTGAGGCCCTGGAGACAAGGTTGGAATTGGCTAATATTGCCGCCATCCCCATGATCGTTATTGTCATCGGGGTCCTGATTGCACTTTGGCGGCGCGCGGCATTGCGGCGCGGCCGCAGAAGCGCTTAAGGATTAAGGACCAATGACCCCTAAATCATTTGTAATGCTGGTGGGCGCAACCGCCGTCGGATTAGCCGCTGCACTGGGTGCCGTGGTGGTGGAGAGCCGCTCAGCCATTGGTGCGGCAGAAATCGATCAACCGCTGTTCCCGGAACTGGTGGCCAGAGCCAACGAGGTCGCGGTGTTGCGGTTCCGGGCACCCAATTCGGAATCCACAATCGTGCTCGACGGAGACGGGTGGGGCTTTTTGGAACGGGCCCGGTATCCGGTGCCGACCGACAATGTTCGAACAGTGGTGGCGGGGATTGCATCCCTGCGGCGGTTCGAGGAAAAGACCGACAAGCCGGATTTGTATTTCAGGCTTGGCGTTCAGGATGTCGGGGCTGAAGACTCCAATTCCCGTGAAATTGTCCTGGAAACCGCTGACGGCGAGGAATTGGCGGCGATCATCCTTGGCCGCGTCAGCAGCACAATGCAATTTGATCCCCTGGGCGGCATGTATGTGCGCGAGCCGGGCAATCCGCGATCGTGGCTGGTGCGCGGCACTGTTGCCTTGCCGCCCACTGCGGCGGAATGGATGGTCCAACAGGTGATCCATATTCCCGGACCGGACATTCAAAAGGTTGTCATCCGCGAAGGCGGGGAAACCAACCTGACTGCCGTTAAGCAAGATGAAGGGGAGGGCTTGACCCGCTACCACATGTTCCCCGAAATCGAAGGAATGCGGGCGGTGGACAGTGCGTGGAAGCAAGTGGCGTCCGGTGCGGTATCTGTAGTTTTCGAAAATGTCCGTGTGGCCAGCGAGATTGCTGGGGCCGAACCGACCAGAGTGGTGGAATACACGACCTCTGATGGGATGACCGTGGTTGTCACGACCTACGCCATTGACGAGGTGAATTGGGTGACATTTTCCGCCTCGGCCGAGGCGGGGTCAGAAGGCGTGGAACGGGCCGACGGTATCAATGCCCTCGCCGCAGGCTGGGCGTACCAGCTTCCGGGCTACAAGCTGCGCGCAATTCACCGTGATGTGGCTGATTTGACTGAACCGGTCCCGGAGGAAGCGCCGGCGGGCGGAATCCCGGGGCTGCCCCCCGGCGTTACATTGCCCCCTGGCGTTCCGTTGCCTGGAGGCATCCAAATTGCCCCCGGTGCACAGCTTCCAGCGGGTCAGCTGCCGCTTCCGCCCGGTATTGCCGTTCCGGGTGTCGCACCCTAAATCGCTGTGGCCTCCGGTGCGCCAGCATCCTGTGGTGGTCGATGGCTGGTGGAACCGTCGCAAAAAGAGCAGAAATCTTAACGATGTTTGTGCCCCGGGCGGGCATTCTGAATAAATCCGTTGTCCTAGGCGACTCTTGCTTGACGGGGCTCTTTCGGGTGCCTACGATCCACCTACTCGTGGGCCAAAGCGCCCGCGACGGGAACGAACGATGCGTAGTTTCTTAGTAAAAACGCGAAACGAAAAAATAATTCATCAAACCCTCGAGGGAGGAGACCCTAAATGACTACAGGTATTAACCTGCGCCGGATGGTTGCTCCGGTCGTAGGCGGCGCCCTTGCCGCTGCGATCGCGCTTCCTGCCGCCGCCGCTGATGTGTCTCAGTATCGGTTGGAGAACGCCGACGCCGAGCCGCAAAATTGGATCACTACTTTTCAAAACTATGCCTCGCACCGGTATTCCGGATTGGCTCAGATCAATCGCGGCAACGTCGCAAATCTGAAGGCCGCTTGGATCGTACCATTTGGCGGTACCGCTCTTGACGGTGCACTGAATGGCCCGAACGCCGAAGGCGGAATTCTCGCCGATGGCGGCATGCTGTTCTTCAATGACGGTTGGGGCACCATCTACAAGATTGATGCCCGTGACGGCAGCGGTTCCATCGTTTGGACCGCCGACCCGGCAACAGACAAAGAAGCCGAAGGCGCCCGTTCACGTGGTCCCGCACTTTGGGGCAAAAACGTTTACGGCAACAACGTTGATGGCCGTGCCATCGCCGTTGACCGCAACACCGGTGAATTCGTTTGGGATGTTCAGGTTGCCCGTACCATCCTTGGTTACGACAACCTTCCCGGCGGACCGGATGCTGAGCACTTTGTGATCGGCGAAAAGTTCACCGCAGCACCTTTGGCGGTTGAGGGCAAGATCCTCGTCGGTCAGAGCGCTGGCGACTGGGGAACACGTGGCTGGTTGGCCGCCCTGGACGCAGACACAGGTGAAGAGCTGTGGCGGACATACACGATTCCGGCACCAGGTGAGCCTGGTCACGAAACGTGGGCCGACGACCATAATGCATGGCGTACAGGTGGTGCATCCTTGTGGACCACTGGTTCCTATGATCCGGCAACGCGCCTGACCATTTGGGGCACAGCCAACCCAGTGCCCATGTTCGATCCGGAATATCGCCCCGGCGATAACCTTTGGACCGATGCCGCTCTTGGCTTCAACATTGATACTGGCGCCATCGAATGGGGCTTCCAGTACATCGCCAACGAGTCTTGGGATTATGACGAAATCAACGTCAATCTGCTTTATGACGTCGATGGCGTTCCTGTCATGGGTCACTTTGCACGGAACGGGTTCTACTATCACCTGAACCGCGAAGACGGCACATTCGTCAACTACACCCAGTATGTGGCGGAAGTCACATGGACCGCTGGTTTGGACCCGAAAACTGGTAAGGCGATCGAGTATGATCCCTCCAAGCTGGTTCAGACTTACATTCCGGCCACTCGTAATCTGCGGGCGTTCCCGGAAGTTCCGTCTTGCCCGACGCCGGCCGGTGGCCTGCGTTGGCAGCCTCCTGCATTTAACCCGGTCAAGATGATCGCGTACGGTGCAGGCGATGACGGTTGCACACAGGTCAACGTTGATCTGGAGAACGAAGTTGTCGGTCCTCAGGGTGGTAACCCGAAGGGTCCGGGCGCGGTCTTCTTGGGCGGCGGCGGCGGGTTTACTTCCCCGTTCGGTTCGCTCACCGCGGTTGACGTCGTAAACATGAAGGTTCAGGCCAAGGCAACATTCCCTTGGGGCAATCAGTCCGGCGTTATGGCTTCGGCTGGTGGTCTAGTTTGGACCGTAAATCGTGACGGCAGCGTTACGGCTTACAACGACGAAAATCTGACCGAAATGTGGAGCTTCCCAGGCGGGATCTCCACCAAGGCTCCGATCTCTTCCTATTCGACCGGTGGCACGCAGTACATTGTCGTGTTGATGAATGGTCGTTCAGGCGGTGGTTATGATGACCTTGCTTCACAGATCTCGGGCGCGTACGTCATCGCGTTCTCTCTGTAAAGACGTCTAAATGATTGGGGCGGGCCAGCGATAAGCTGGTCCGCCCTTTTCTTTGCCTGCCCTTCATCGGGACCCTTTACGGGCCGATCCCTGGCCACCAGCCTTGGGGCGGAAGCTCCCTACATCCACATGCCATTGAAGTCATCTAGGGTCGGCGCTGGCACGGCCGGAGGGTCTCTGGGTGGGTGTTCCCTTGGGCTCTCTCAGGCACTCCACCGGCGCAGCCACACGGGCCGCAAAAACAAACCCGGCCCCCTGGTCCACTGGGGGCCGCCCCTGTCCAAATCTTTGACAGAGGTAGTGGCTCCTCCCATCCAGGCTTGCACCATAAAAAAAGGCCGGACACATAGGTGCCCGGCCCTTTCGATCCGCTTGTTTGCGGATTGATGGATAAAATTTTAGCCGCCGGCGGCGGGAGCAGCTTCGGCTGCTGGAGCGTATTTACCAACGCAGCGGGTTGATCCAACGCTGTAATAGGCTTCACAGACTTCCAAGGAAACCGGCATGCCCTTGCCAACCACTTCGGCGTACAAATAATCCAAAAGTGCGTCGATTTGCCGCTTGATGATAGTGCGCTCGGCAATGTCTGGTTTGTCGTTACCGATTTGCTGGGCGGTTTGACCGAAACACCGGTCATCGGTGTAGGCACCGCGATCAAAATGGGGCATTTCCGTACCCGGGATGCCGCATTTGATGAACATTTCCATCGTATCGCGATCTAAAAAGCTTAGGCGCAAATTGGCACCTTGGGGCGCCCGTTCGTCTTCGCCTTGGCCATCGCCGGCCCAACCATGGCAACGGACGCAATCGGCGCCGCCTTCCTGCCATGTGGTTTTCCCAAGCTTCACATTTTGTGCTTCTGCGCCTGAGGAAAATCCGAAAGCCCCGACGGCCAAAATCGCTGCGGAGAGTGCAGCGGCCGCCCATTGCCTTGGCTTAAAGGGATTTAATTTGGAAATCATCATAGATCCTTTATTAATACGCCCCAACTTGAGGCGGAGAATACAGATTGAGATCAAATGGCTCAACAGTGCGTGACATGCTTGACTTCCTTCTGATCGGAAATACTCTGCACCTGTGGCGGAAATGAGGCATGGAAGATAACAAATGCGTTTGAATGTAGCCCTGCGGGGAATTGTTGCGACCTGGTTTGCTCTGTTTGTTGGGAGTGCGGTGTTTGGGTTCGGTCAAGCCAGTCTGGCCCAGGAACCCGTGGGCGGCGGAACCGAAGCGTATGTTTACTCCATCTGGGATCTGAAACTTGGCGACCACGCCAAAGAGATGGATTTCGCCAATTACGCCGATTTTTCCTGTGGAACCAATGGTGGACCGCCTTCGACGGAACTTGAGGGCTGGGTCGATTTTGCCATGTGCCCGGCCGAACCCGGCACGGGACTGCATGAAATTTACTTCCGCTATGACGATACCCTGGAATATTGGGCGCTTGCGGGCAATTTGCCGATCCGTGCGCAGCGGTATCGCAGCACAACCGCTTATGACCTGCCCATCATTGTGTCGGGTTTATTCGATGATGACGGATTTTTGATGGGAATTCGGATTGTCTCGGACCAACGCGCAGACAGAAATCACTTCGACGACCTGGACATGCGCCAGCGGGCTTTCACCTTGCGCAACTTTTTGACCGGTCGGTACAACAATGATTTCCCTTGGTCGTGCGTCAAAGCCGAACCCGAAGAGGGCGAGGAGCCATTCCAGAAAATCTTCATCAAGGATCGCTGCGAACGATTGGACGGGGACAGGGGTGTGATGACCCATCTGGCCGCCGACTATTATCGTCGTCCTGGCCAAGCCGGTATGAATATCCGCATCGAAGGTCGGGCAGTCGAAGGAGAATTTTGGAGCGAAACTAGGATGGAAGAATTCCTGGTCACTGAAATTCCAAATCGTGAAGCACGGTTGGCCGAGGTCGCAAACATTGTTCACGAGATTCCGGAACAGGTGCTGCGGGCACGGGATTGCCCAGGGTGTGATTTCTTCGAAGTGGACTTTACCCGGGCCGATCTTCGCGGTGCAAATTTGGCCGGAGCCAATCTCGAAGGCGCGGTTCTCCACGACGCCAGACTGGCAGGTGCGAATTTAGAAGGGGCCAACCTGACGGGTGCCATCCTCAACAAAGCCGATCTGAAGCGGGCGAATTTGGTTGGCGCGGACCTCAGCTTTGCCCTGTTATTCGAAGCCCGTTTGGATGGGGCAGATGCCACCGGTGCCAATTTCGAAGAAGCAAGAATGGCGCGGGTTCAGTTGATCAATGGCACCTTTGATGACGCCAACTTCACATATGTGGATATGCGCGAAGGACGCTTGGGTGGGGCAAGTTTCCGCAATGCGACCCTAACCGGCGCGTGGCTCCATGTTTCCCAACTGACCCGGGCGGATTTAACCGGCGCGATCGCCATTGGAACCAGCTTCTATAACGCCAATATGGTGAAGGCGATTGTGCTAGGCGCAGATTTGACGGAAGCCGATTTGCGGCAGACGGATTTGCGGGAAACTGATTTCACAAATGCCAACTTGACCAATTCGTATTTCAAATCGGCTTTGGTGTTGGAGGCCATTTTCACCGGGGCGATCACGCAAGGTACGGACTTCCCAGCGGGGTTCGTCCCCAATCTAGTTGAGTAGCGCTAGGGATTGATCCCGAACATCGACCCGCGAATGGCCAAGTAATTCTCGGCCGGATTGTACAGGTTCACGGCTAGCCCCAGCTGGGCGGCGGTCAGGCGGCCCATGGCTGCCAGCAATCCGTAACTTGCCACCAGCTCGTCCCGTCGGGCGGTGACCAAGGACACACGGGCGTTCAGCAATTGCTGTTCAGCGTTCAACACGTTTAGCCGGGTGCGCGCCCCTACTTGTTCTTCTTGGCGGACACCTTCGACCGCCACCAAACTTGCGCGGACCTGGTCGCTGCGTGAAACGATGCCGGCGCGGGCCACGGCCAATTGCTGCCATGCCTGGGTGACCGACGCTTGAACGGATCGCCGGGCGTCTTCCAGCTGAATCAATGACCGGGCGTTGGATTCAATGGCCGATCGGATCGACGCGAATTCGGCGCCCGATTGGTACAGGGGCATGGACAGGGACAAGGTGAGCGAAGTCGATACGGCCGGGGTCAAATTAACGGCGCGGTTTTCTGATCGTGTCGTCCGGGCGCTAAGTGTCACGGTTGGTAGCCGGGCGGCTTGGGCCGTATCAACACTGATCCGCGCCGCCACTTCCGTGTACTGGGCCGATAAAATTGACGGGTTTTCGGCCAGGCCAATGGCAATGGCTTGGGCCAAAGACTCCGGGATCAATGCAGTTAAGGCTTGGGGCGTTTCCAATTGTCCGGGTGCGGCTCCGACGATGCGCTCGAACGTGGCCAAACTGTTCAACAACGATCCTTCGGATTGAATGCGCGACGCCGCGGACGCCGACACCGCAGCCTCGGATTGGGCGATATCGGTGATGGTCGCGTCCCCCAATTCGAAGCGGTTGCGGGTGGCCTGAAGCTCCGTGGTCAGAACCTGTTCGCTGGAACGGTTGAGCTGCAACACGGCCTGATCGCGAAGGACGTTGATGTAGGCAGAAACGGCAGACGATAGTACCTGTTGCTCGGTGCTAAGCAGGCCCGCCCTGGCGCTGAGAATATTGATTTCCGCTTGGTCGATCCCGGCGACGATGCGGCCACCCCGGTACAAGGTTTGATTGATCGCCAACGACAAACTGGCGGGTGTGGAATTGACGGTAGTATTTGCGGCAGAATTCGATCGGCCAATGGAGGTGGACAGGGTGACCGACGGGCGGCGACCCGCCAAAGCCTGGGCCACTGATTCGTCCTGGGCCCGCAAGGACGCGCGCTGGGCTTCCAAGGTGGGGTTGGCGGTATAGGTCAACGCCAGCACATCGTTCAGGGTTTCCGCCCCGGCAGGGAATGCGGACAGGGCAACAATAATGGCCGCTGCCCCAGTGATTTGGAATTTGGTACGCATCCGTCGTCTCCTTAATGCCGGGCCGCGCGCGACTTCCGGATCGTGGCGTTGAATTGTTAGGTTGTCTCGGTCAGGTCTGATTGCAAGGCCGGGGTTATTCGTGACGCAGCGCTTCGATCGGGTCCAGGTGTGCGGCTTTTCGTGCGGGATAGTACCCGAAGAAAATTCCCACGGCAGCCGAAAATCCGAAAGCCAGCAGTACCGAGCTGCCTTCTAGGCGCAAGGGCCAGTCGCCAAGGGCTGCGGCGGCTTGGGAACCCGTGGCCCCGATGACAATGCCGATGACACCGCCGATGACGGAAATCACCACCGCTTCGATCAGAAATTGCGTGAGGATATCGCCTCGGGCAGCGCCCACCGCCATGCGCACGCCAATCTCGCGGGTGCGCTCGGTAACCGACACCAGCATGATGTTCATGATGCCAATGCCGCCAACGATCAGCGAAACCGACGCCACCGCGGCCAGCAACAGGGCCATCATCCGTGACGAATCCTGGCGGGCACCCAAAATTTCGGAGATGTTGCGAATGCGAAAATCGTCGTCCTGGCCGGGCAGCAACCCGTGGCGCTGGCGCAGTAATTCGGCGATGGCGATTTCCACATAGCTCACTAATTCCGTGGTTTGCGCCTTGATGTAAATGGTTTGCACCGTGTCACCAGCACCGGTTCTGCCACCCACGATCCGCTGTTTTGCGGTTTTCAGGGGCACAAACATGATGTCGTCTTGGTCTTGACCAAAGCTCGACTGGCCCTTTGGAGTCAGGGTGCCGATGACCTCGAACGGTACACGTTCGACCCGGATGACCTGGCCAACTGGGTCCTCGTTCTCGAACAAGTTCTCGGCGACGGTTTCACCGATCAAAACGACCTTTGCGCCGCCATCGATTTCCCATTCTTCAAAAGGCCGGCCCTGGGCGATGGTCCAGTCGCGCACGGGCATATAAGAATTCGTAATGCCCTGGATGCTGGTGTGCCAATTGGCATTGCCGAACACGATCTGGCCCTGGCCGCTAACGGCCGGGGCGGCGAACATGATTTCCGGAATTTCTGTGAACATGGCATCGGCGTCAGCAGAGGTCAGGGCCACTTGGGTGCCCGCACCCTGTTGCACACCGCCGCGGCCCTGGGATGCTGCCGACACGATCAACAGGTTCGATCCGATGGACTCGATCACCGCTTCGATGCCTTGTTGGGCACCGGAGCCAACCGCCACCATGATGATGACAGCGGCCACGCCGATGATCATTCCCAAGGCCGTGAGTACACTGCGCATGACGTTCGAGCGCAGGGATTGCAGCGCCGACAAAAACGAATCAAGAAATGTCATAGGGCTATCCCGTCCTGGGGGGCCGCGCCGTCGGCTGGGGCCGGGGTTTGGGTGGTGGAGTCCGGAGATTCGTCGGAAACCAAAAGGCCATCGCGGAAATGCAAAATGCGCTTGGCGTATTCGGCCACTTCTTGTTCGTGGGTGACCAAAATGATCGTGATGCCCTTGGAATTTAGTTCCCCCAGCAACCCCATGATTTCAATACCGGTTTTGGTATCCAGGGCCCCTGTGGGCTCATCAGCGAAAATCAGCGACGGTGACCCCACCAGTGCCCGGGCGATGGCCACCCGTTGTTGTTGGCCGCCGGACAATTGTACGGGGCGGTGATCCATGCGGTCTTCAAGCCCCACTTCGCGCAAAGCTTCCTCGGCATATTCTAGGCGTTCTTCACGGGAAACCCGGCTGTAGGCCATGGGCAGTTCGACGTTTGCCAGGGCGGTAATGCGTGGCAACAAATTGAATGACTGGAAGACGAAACCGATCTTGCTGCTGCGGACTTCGGCTAGCTCGTCGGAATCAAGACCGGAAACGTCCCGGCCCTCCAGCCGATATGTCCCAGACGTTGGCACATCCAGGCACCCCAGCAAGTTCATAAACGTCGTTTTGCCGGACCCAGACGGCCCCATCACGGCGACGAATTCGCCCGGGTTCACTGAAACGGTCACGCCGTTCAACGCCTGCACGGTGTGGGGGCCAACTTGGTAGTGCTTGGCCAGATCAACGGTTTCAATGAGTGGGGTCATGGGATGGTCCCTAGAACCCGAAGCGGAATCGGCCACCGCCTTCATTGGCCGCATTGGCCTGGGCCGCCAGGGTTGCCGCACTAGCGCCAACCACCAATTGTTGGCCGTCTGCCAATTCGCCGCGCACAAGTTCGGTAAATCCGGTGTCGGAAATGCCCACAGTCACGGTCATTGGCTGCGGTACACCGTCTGCATCCAACAAGAACACCCGTGCGGTTCTGGTTTCTACCGGGGCTGCCCCTGCACCAGGGGCACCGCCGCCGCCGCCACCTCTGGCACCACGTCCACCGCCGCCAAAGCCACCTGGGGCTGGTGCCCCACCGGCGTCAGCTACCGCCCCGGCCTCAGGGACTTGTTCTTGGGCCGCGGCGTAGATCTCTTTTTGTGCGTCGGTCATGACGGTCATCAGGGCTTCTTCTAGGCGCGCTGCTAAACGGGCCTGAATTTCCTCGATTGGCACACCTTCTTGACGCAAAGCCCCAAATACCTGGCGTACGTCCCCCATAAGTTCGGTGACTTCGGCTTGTTGGTCTTCGGTCAGGTCAACGCCTTCGGGGACAGCCGCTGCCAATCCGCCGCCACCACCACCGCCACCACGACCGCCGCCGCCGCCAGCTGGGGCACCGCCGCCGCCCGCTGCGGCAGCATCACCGCCAAAACCGCCACCACCACCAAATCCGCCCGCAGGCGCACCGCCACCACCGCGTCCGGCTTGTTCTGGGGCTTCGAAGCCAAAGGGCTCGAACCGCAGGGCGGCGTTGGGAATGCGCAACACGTCCTGGCGCTCGCTGATGACCATGCGGACACTGGCCGTCAGGCCCGGCAGCAGCGCCAGATCAGGATTGGGCGCCGACACCACGACGATATAGGTCACGACGTTTTGGACGGTCTTTGGGGCGAAGCGCACTTGGGCGACGACACCATTGAATTCGCGGCCAGGATAGGAATCCACTGTGAAGGTGGTGCGCATGCCCTCGCGGATGGTGCCGATATCGGCTTCATCGACGCTGACTTCTACCTGCATGTTGCGCAGATTTTCGGCGATGGTGAACAGGGTCGCATTGGAGTTGGTGCTGGAGGCAGCTGTCTGCCCCTTTTCCACCGCGCGCTCGATGATGACCCCGTCCACGGGGGATCGCACCGCCGTATTTGCTAACTCAATCTGCGCTGCGGTGAGGGAGGCTTCCCGCTGCAGCACCTGGGCCGTTGCGGTGACCACACCGGACTGGGCGATTTCCAACGACGCCCGGCGCCCGTCCAAGGTCGCCGTTTGCCCCATTAGGCTGGAATTAATTTGATCAAAGGACGCCTGGGCTTGTTCGAATTGCGAGCGGGCCTGTTCCAGTGCCACATTGGAAATGACTTTGCGTTCGAACAACTCGACTTGGCGTTCCCAATCGCGCTGAGCAGAATCCAAGGAAATTTGTGAATTTGCGACCTGGGCCATGGTGCCCTGAAGAGACGCTTCGGCGTTACGCAGGTCGGAACGCGCCCGTTCCACGGACGCCCGGTTGGAAACCAATGACGCGTTGGATATCGCCAGATCGGCTTCCGCCTGGATCAGTTTGACTTCGAAGGATTCCGGATTGACCCGGGCCAGGACTTGACCTTCGGTGACCTGGGAATTGTAGTCGACCAATACCTCGATGATTTGGCCCGACACCTGAGAGGTGACTTCGACTGTGCCAACAGCGTTCACGGTGCCAGTGGCTGCGACGGTACTGATTACCGTGCCCGTCTGAACCGATCCCATGCGGTATTCCGCCAGGCTGGCCTCGCTGGCCGGCTGCACGAAAAAATAACCGACCACAGCGATGACCGCCACCGCCGCCAAAATCTGCCAAAGCCTGCGCCGGCCGCGTTTTTTGCGTGCTGCTGTGCTTGCCATTATCTTCCCTGTAGCCTCCCTGGGCTTCGTCGGCTCTCCGCCGCAAGTTCGCGTCTTTGTGCTGGGGTCATATCCCGCACGGATTCAACCATAGCATCGTGCATGGCCGCTTGGGACTCTAGCGTACTGGTGCGTAAAGCATTCAGGGCGTCAACAAGTGCCTGCTCAACAAAGGGATCGGCAGCCAGCGCCAAACTGACCGCCCGGCTGGCCTCTGTCACCGCCTGGATACTGGGGCGGATATTGGCCAGGTGGCGTTCGGTGATTTGGCGGACCATGCGGTCCGATTGCGTTTGGTCGCGAAACCGATCGCCGTTGAAACGATCAATCGGGCTGCCGGGTCCACCAAAGGCCCAACTGGAAATCAGAAGACCTGCAATGAAAAAATTCACCGCCAACGATCCCAGAACCACGATGGCCCAGGTCCTAGAAATACCGCTCATTCGGCACCTCCTACTTCTTCAAAGGTTTGCATTTGATACGCCGGGCCGAAAGCCAACAGCATGAATTCTTCCGCCATGGCGTCGTTGTCACTGCCCGGAATAAAGGCCCCGGCCATGACCCCCAGGGTCACCGCAACAAACAGCGTCGCCACCGACTGCATCAAACCCATGGGGGTGGCGGACGCGGGGATCAGACCAGACAGCCATGTACGCCAGGCCGGGGTTTTTGGTTCGTGAAGGGCGGCCGCCGAAATGCGCCGCGCCAAATCAGCCGACGGCGTGTAGTCGGGGGCCCCACCCAGAATTTGGTCCATGTCTGTGGCCGACTGTCTGGCATCTGCCAATTCGGGAAATTTGTTCAGAGCCGCCAGGGTGCCGGAGCGTTCAGCCGCGGGCCAGCGGGCCGGATCGGCACCGTACGCTTCCAAAATCCGCGCAGCACGTTTGGCGGATACTGGTGAGGGCGGTTGAGAGGATTGATCAAATTTAGCCATGTCTATTCTTCCAAAAGATGGGGTTTTAATTCTTCCAATCGCTTTTTCAGGCCACGGCGGCCCCGGGATAACAAAGATTCCAATGCGTCGACACTCACACCCAAAATTCCAGCGGCTTCGATGTTGCTTAGATCTTGGTGGTAAACCAACGAGATCGCCGCCCGCTGACGTTCAGGCAATTGCGCCACTGCGTTGTTCACCAATCCGGCCGACTGACTGCGTTGCAAATCAGCGGACGGGCCGCCCCTGGGATCGACCTGTTCAGGGATTTGGTCGGTGACCACTTCTTTGCGGCGGAACCGGTCGATACACAGGTTGCGGGCAACCCGAAAAAGCCAAGTCCGCAGCTTTGCCTCTGGCCGCCATTTATTCCGGTTTCGCCAAAGTCTTAAAAATGTCTCCTGGGCCACGTCCTCTGCCTCGGCGGTGTCCATCAGCATTCGATACGCAAATCCGGCCACAGCCTTCAAATGTCTGTCCAGCAATGCCGTGAACGCCAAACGTTCACCGGCACAAATGCGGACCATCAATGCTTCATCGGATTCCTCCGACATCGGCGGGGCTGATTGCCCCATTTCGGTGGCCATCAGCGTCATCTGCGCCTTGGTCCGCTCATCATTACTCCCCAGCACCGGTAAGGCGCATGGGAATAACGACCTCGGGCGCTAATTCCGTCGAATTTTTTGGATTTTTATTTGCCATGACCATCGATTTTTCCTCTTCCCCAGCTCGGATAGGTAATTGCCCGCACCGGGTCAATATGACGCATGTAAACCTAATCCAGGTTAATGCCCGGGGTCACCCGCAGTCCTAAGGTTTGGTCATCAGGTTCACCCACACAAACAAGGAATAACCACATGACTCCACCTCTGTATTTGGCCTTGGCGATCGCGGCGTTTGCAACATTCTCCGTGACGCTTATGTGGGTGACCAACCGGACCAACTCACACTAGGTTTCTAGCAAGCGGCCACTTGGGGTCGATTGCACAGACCAAAGCAAACTTCCTAGCCAGACGGCGCTGCGGGGCAACCTGTTGCGCCGTTGCTACGTTTGGGTCTGGTGTGGCGTGATACCGGCCACGTCCATCAAGGCCGGCCGATCCAGAATGTGCAGGGCATGGCCGCGCAGGGACACGATGTCGTCTTCGCGCAATTGCTTCAAAGTCCGACTTACGTGAACCGATGTTAGCCCTAGGGCGTCACCGATGTGTTCTTGGGTGATGGGCAGCGCCAACGGCCCGGCACTTGATTCGGTCTGAACAACTTGTGATCGCGCTTCCAAATCAGCCAACAAATGGGCGATGCGCTCTCGCGCAGTACCTCGGCCCACTGTCGCCAATGTGGCAAAGGCGCTTTCCATGCTTTTTGTCGCGATACAGGCGAACCGCACGGCCATTTCGGGGACCCGCTGGAACACGGCGTCGATGCCTTCCCGGGGCAGGGCGCAAACCGTAACGCCGGTCAGCGCCTGGGCTGAATAACTTGATGGACCCATCATGTCTGACTGGCAGCCAATAAAAGCGCCAGTGAGACAGAATTCGTTGATTTGGCGGCGGCCATCCTGCAACAGCGTGTACAGCATGACCCAGCCTTCTTTGATGGTGTACAGGTACTCGCTCTGGGTCCCTTGAAGAAACAGGTCGGACCCGGCGGGAAAATAATGGTCCCCGACTTTGTGGGCCTCGACTTCTTCAAGCTGGGGATCGCCCAAGGCGGCGCAGACCGTGGCCGATCGCACGCCGCAATTTACGCAACTATTTCCGGGGCCTTTGGGTGTGGGAGCTGCCGGACTTTCCATAGGGCTAGTGTAGCCGCTTGCGCCCGAGTGGTACACTTGCTGCGCCTCGGGCAGCCGGGGCACCTGTGGGCGGAGATCAAGGGAATAAGAATGGTTCGCGTGTTTATTGGGATGATTGTGATGGTGGTGGGGGTTGGGCTTCCTGCCGCGGCTCAGGATTTGGCGGGTATGGCCACTGCGGTCAACGCCGATCACATTACGATTGGTGAGACCACATTCGCCCTGTACGGCATTGATGCCCCCGAGCCCGACCAGGCCAACGCCTGCTTCGCCGGCCGCCGGTACTACGGCTGTTATGACAACGCCCTGCGGCAACTCGAAATTCTGCTGTCCTTCGGGCCCATCGAATGCAATTACGTCGAATCCCCGGCGCTTTTAGGCGTTCCCTATATGACGTGCGGGGCGTTCGGCGAAGATATCGCCGAGGAAATGGTGCTGTCTGGTTTTGCCTTCGCGTTTCGCGAACAATCCGACATGTACGTGGAAGCGGAAGCAATTGCCGAAGCGGCCCGGGCCGGCCTGTGGCAGCCAGGGATCCGATTCGATCGACCCTGGGATTGGCGGGTGATGATGGGACGGCCCATCGGGCCATAATATTTGACGTTCAGATTCACGCGCCTCTAGCAGGCGCGATCTGCACTTGAATTTGCCGTTCAGATTCACGCGCCTCTAGCAGGCGCGATCTGCACTTCACCACAACGTTCAGATTCACGCGCCTTTAGCAGGCGCGATTTGCACTTCACCACTACGTTCAGATTCACGCGGCTTTGCCACGATCTGCACTTGAATATGCCGTTCAGATTCACGCGCCAATATCAGGCGCGATCTGGACTTGATTATTCCCGTGCCCTTGCCGCCAAATCTTGGATAATCAACTAGTCGCCCAAAAGACTATCGATTTCCCCTTGGTCGTGGGTGGCCTCGGATCCATGGACAATGGCGCCGGCCACATCAATCAACTTGCCGACCACCTGGGATGCGCCAACGGCGATGGCCTTTAGCTGATCGGTTTCCCCCGCAGCCAGTGCTTTTTCCACACGGTCCACGGACGACGCGATGACACGTTTCATTTGCTCGACGGTACCGTCGAAGGGGCGGCGAAAGCGTTCGGGGGCCCGTTCATAGGCTTCGATGGCAAGCTGATTTTCGGACAGGCCGCTGGCCTCGAAATGCTGACGATAGGTGACCGGGGTCCATTCCTTTAGGTCCTCCAACACATCTGGCATGTCGGGGACCATTTCCAGCAACATCACGACCTCGTTGAAATTATTGAGGTAGTCGTTGGCCAAATAGGTCTGGGTGCTGATACAGGTCCCCTCCAAACTCGCGCGAAATTCCTGCGCATCGGCGCTTGCGGGTTCGGGGTTCGCACCCATATCTAGGGGACTTGCTTCGGTCATTTCGGCCGCGATGGTATCACGAGAAGGTAAACGGCCTATCACCAAACAAGGAATCCCAGTTTGAGCGAAAAGTCTTCACATACAGCCCATTCCCCCATGCGAGACCCCCGGGCCATTGGCATTGCCGTGGCTGTTATCGCTGTTGCCGGTGTTTGGTGGATGGCGTCCGCGAAGGAAAGTGTCCAGGATTATGCGGCGTTTGATGCCGATGCGTTACGGGTTTCAGACCTTGCAGGGTCTTTGCATATAGAGGTCACCGACGATTCCACAATTTCAGTCACCGCCCACGGGCCGTCTGACGCACTGAAACGCCTGGATATTGGCACCCGAGACGGCACATTAGTGATCGACCAGGACCGAGGGTTGGGCTGGATCCGAATTTTCGGCCTCCGGGATCGTGATATGGACGTAACGGTTCGGATCCCAAAGGGTATCCCGGTATCCATCGATGATTTGACGGGTGAGCTTTTTGTTGGGGATATTTCGGCTCCGATTGATGTGGATGGCCACATTACCGGCGGCCAGGTTGGCGATGTGACCAGCGCCGCCGTTGCCCTGAACGGAAGCAGCAATCTGAAATTTGGCAAAGTTTCCGGGGCGCTGGTGCTGCGTCTGAGCGGAAGCGGTCGTGCCTCCGTGGAATCCGCTAACACAGCCGCCATTACAGTTTCCGGCAGCGGTAACTTTTCCATCGGTGATGTGGCAGAAAATTTGGCCCTAAGTCTTAGGGGCAGTGCCGTGGCTACGGCCGGATCCGCCCAATCCGCGGCCCTTTCAATTTCCGGCAGCGGCAAATTACAGGTGGCAGAGGTCCGTTCGGGATTGGCTTTGAATATTCGAGGCAGTGGTGTGGGGGCGATCGGTTCCCTGAATGGGCCGGCCGAGATTGCGATTTCGGGCAGCGGTTCGGCGACCATCGAAGACGGCCGGGCAGGGCCATTTGTGGCGGAAATTCTAAAAAACTTACTTAATAACAATTTTAAATTTTAACAATAAAAATTATTAAAAAAACCAAAAATAGTTTCAAGAATAATTTGTTTGATGAAATTTTAATTTCAACATAAATT
>JABHVE010000061.1 GCA_018658465.1 Alphaproteobacteria bacterium | reverse complement strand
GTGACCTGCCAATCGGCGGCCTCGATTTCGGCACTGACCCCCGTGGGGCCCCGGACCATGGCGCCGGTGCCAAACCCCAAGGCGTCGCGCTGGGCGTCAGAGACAACACCGCGCACGGACAGGCGGTTGTTGGGGCCAGTGGCGGGGACGAACCCGTGGCGCAGTTCAATTTGCAGGGGCACGCCGTTGACCGCTAAATCCCCGGAAATCACGGCGGAATTGGCATCGGCACGCAGGGTAAGCGCACCCCCGGTGATCGCGAACCGGCCATCGGGATTTTCAAACGAGAATTGCCGCATATTGACGGCCGTGGCGAATTTCACCTCGGAGGGCAAAACAACCGGCTTGACCGGCATGGTGAGCTGGGTTCGGGCCGCAATCACCCCACCCAATGGGGTGTCACCGGGCGTCGAAATCTCGGTAAAGTTGACCGGCGGCCGGGCGATCAATGCGGCGGCATCGGCCGTTGATCCGGTAACCACCATGTCGATGACCATGGACGGGCCGGTGGTATCCAGGCCGTCGATGTGCAGCAGGCCTTCGGTGATATCCAAGCCGCTGATGACCCCATGTTCCAAGGTCAATTCGAAGGTTGAGGTGGTGAGGTGGGCGAACCCCCGGGCCCCCACCAACGGGAGATCACCTTCGTGCAGGGTGGCGGCACCGTCGACAAATGTGAACTCCATTTCCACCGCACCGGGCTCCAACAGTTCCCATTGGGTGCGCCCGGGTTGCATGCGCATGTGGACAGATCCTGTGGGGATCATGCCGCCAGTGGCGTTGGTCATCACCCAGTCCCGGGATTCTGGCGCCAATTCCACGGGCCACAGAGCATCCAGGCGATCAACGGCGACGTTGGTCCACGTGCCGTCCGCGGTGACCCCCAACCCGGCGTCGTCAAAGGACAACAGGCCACTGAAATCGCCGACGGCAATCCCGGATTCCACAAACAGTTCGTCAAATCGCACGGCACGCAGGCCGTCGACCACCGCACCGCGCATGGCCATTTGATCAAAAGCCACGGGGCCCTTCCAGATATCCGGCCATTCCAAGGTTCCAGCCCCGGTGGCCACATCAAAATCGATTCTGGAGACTTCGCCGGTTTTGCTGACCACGGCCGAGGCGGTGCCAGACACCGAGGTATGGACGCCGCCCAGGTACGCCATGATTTCACCTTCGCCAGCGAACCTTGACAGATCGACCCCATCGAACGCCGCACCCAAGGTCAGGGTGCCGCTTTCCAAGGCGTATTCCGCTGCCACCGACAATCGCACCGGGCCGCCCTCCACCGCCAACTGCAAATCAAGATCGCCGGTCAGGGACTCCCCGTGGCGAACAATTTCCGCATCCAGATCCGGGGCCAGCCAACGGGTTCCAGTGACCCGATCGTCAATGGTCACGACCGCGTTGGAAATACGAAGCTGGGTTAAAAATCCGGTGGGGCTGTCGGGATCCGGTGGTTTGCGCAGTTCCCCAATCAACGCCTGAACAAAGGCGCCGGCTTGGCCTTCGCCGGGGTCTTCGGCGTTGCCAAAAAGAATCCGCCCGTCCTCGGTACGCACGACCCGCAGCTGAGGCCCCAGTAATTCGATATAGGTGGGGGCAACGACTCCGCGGATCAGGGCGTTTGCCGACAGTGTCAGAGAGATTTCCGGGGCCCGGGCGACTACATCGCCAGCTTGATCGACCATGCGCACGTCTTTGGCCCGCAGATCCAGGTTTCTCTCCCAACCCTCCCAGATCAGAACGGTGTCTTCGTATTCCACCCGATAGCCGGAGGCATCCGCCGACAAGGCATTTTCGAAATAGGGGGTGAGGAAATTTAGGGAAACCGGGCCAGCCGAGATCAGCCACACCGCCCCAACCAGCACCAAGGCTGCGCTGGCCGCAAAGGCGGCCACGATCCGAATGAGAATCCGGCTTGCCGGTTTTAGCACCGTCGCTCCAATGCGATCAGGTCCGTGCCTCGTGGTTTGTCCAGGGGGAAAACGGGCCTTGAAAACGTCGTGGAATCAGACATACCACGGCAGACGCATCGCGCACGATTTTTCTTTACCAAGCGCGGTTGTTGACCCGCTGGCAGCCTTCCCCCACTGTCTGAAAAGCCCCAGCCGCGCCATGGAAAACGATGACTGAATTCAAGCTGCTGGATGATTTGGCCAAACGGCCCCCGGAAAAGCGCCTGCCGATCCCCTTTGATCCGGACTACGCGGCGAATGTTTTGGCCGACATGGACTCTGGCGATCCTTCCCTGGACCGCCTGCAAGCGTTTTCGAAAGATCCCACCGGCCGGGCATTGTTGGAGGCCGTGGCCGGCAACAGCCCCTATCTGGCCCAGGCGATGCTGAAAGATGTGGCCTTCGTCCAGAACGTGGCGGTGGCCGGACTGCAGGCCAGCCTGGACGGGGTGCTGGCTGACGCCCAATTCCAGGAAACCTCGCCAACCTCCGAGGCCGAAATAATGGCGACGTTGCGGGTCGCCCGTCGCCGGGTGGCCATCGTCACAGCCTTTGCTGACATCGCTGGCGTTTGGCCCTTGGCGCAAATCACCGGGGCCCTGAGCGCCTTTGCCGATGTGGCCGTGGAGGCTGCCGTGGGGACCCTGATCGCCGAGGCAGTCCAGAGCGGAGCCCTGTCGCCAGAGGCTGCCGCCGACCATGGGCTGGCGGTGTTGGCCGTGGGCAAACTTGGGGCCCAAGACCTGAACTATTCGTCGGATATCGACATCATCGTGTTGTGGGATCAGGAAAAATCCCGGGGTATCACCGATCCGGACGCTCTGTTTGTGCGCCTGACCCGGCGGCTGGTAACGGTGTTGGAGAAACGCACGGTGGATGGCTATGTGTTCCGCACAGATTTACGCCTGCGCCCCGATCCCAGTTCCAGCCCCATGGCGGTTTCCATGATCGCCGCTGAAACCTATTACGAAAGCGTCGGCCAGAATTGGGAACGGGCGGCGCTGATCAAAGCCCGGCCCATCGCCGGTGATGTGGCGGGCGGCCAGGGCTTTCTGAATCGCATCGCGCCATTTATCTGGCGCAAGCATTTGGATTATGCCGCCATCGACGACATCCATTCGATCAAGCGGCAAATTCACACCCACAAAGGCCACGCCACCATTGCCGTCGCCGGTCACAACGTGAAATTGGGGGCCGGTGGCATCCGCGAAATCGAATTCTTCGCCCAAACCCAGCAATTGATTGCCGGTGGCCGGGACCCCAGGCTGCGGGTGCCCGGCACCTGCGACGCCATCCGCGCCTTGGCCCACACCGGGCGTCTGGATCCTGAGGCCGCTGTGGAAATGACATCGGCCTATGATTTTCTGCGCACCCTGGAGCATCGCATCCAGATGGTCGCCGACGAGCAAACCCACGATATCCCCAAGGATGCCCAAGCCATGGCGCGGGTTTCAGGGTTTTTGGGGTACCAAGACATTGCCGCATTTGAGGCTGCGGTGATCGCCCACCTGACGATCGTTTCGGGCCATTACGCCAAGCTGTTCGAACAGGCCAAGCCCCTGACTTCCACCGGAAATCTGGTGTTCACCGGCACCGAGACTGACCCCGGAACGCTGGAAACCCTGGATGGATTGGGGTTTTCCGATGGCCCCAGAGCGGTGGCGGTCGTCCAAGGCTGGCACCACGGCCATTACCGCGCCACCCAAAGCGCCCGAGCCCGGGGACTGCTCACCGATTTGGTGCCGGGGTTGCTAGATGCCTTTGGCCGCACCTCGGACCCGGATGCGGCTCTGCTGAAATTCGATGAATTTTTAGGGGGCCTGGCCGCTGGGGTTCAAGTGTTCTCGTTGTTGCTGGCCCACCCTGAGCTGTTGGAACTGATTGCCGAAGTCATGGGCAGCGCCCCTGCCCTGGCCGCCCGCCTTAGCCGTGACCCCGGATTGTTTGACGCGGTGTTAGAGGTCGACCCGTCGGGGTCATCAAACGATTTCGCCGGTGAATTGAACGCTGTGTTGGAACGCGCCAAAGATTTCCAGGATGTGTTGGACGAATCCCGACGGTGGACCAACGCAGCGAAGTTTCGCATCGGCATCCAGATCATGCGCGGCGGGCTGCAAGCGGGGGACGCTGGACGGCGACTGTCGGCCTTGGCGGATGCGGTAATGGGAGCGGTGCTGCCCAGGGTGCAACAGGAATTCGCGGTCAGGCATGGGACCATCCCCGGATCGCGCTTTGCCGTGGTGGCCATGGGCAAGCTTGGGGCCCGGGAAATGACTGCCGGGTCGGACCTGGACTTGGTGTTTCTGTACGATTGCCCCGACGGAGTGGATGCCTCGGACGGCACGGCCCCCCTGAACAGCAGCGCCTATTTCGCCCGCCTTGGCCAACGCTACATCAGCGCCTTGGGGGCCAGCACCGGCGAAGGCCGCCTATACGAAGTGGACATGCGCTTGCGGCCTTCCGGCACATCGGGGCCCATCGCCTCTAGCCTGGAAAGCTGGGTGCCTTATCAGCGGGAAAAGGCCTGGACCTTTGAACACATGGCGTTGACCCGGGCTCGGGTGGTGGCCGGCCCCAGCGACTTTGCCAAGGAAATTGAAGGGCATATCCAGTCCATCCTGTCCGCCCCGCGAGACCCCGCCGCACTGGTCCGGGATGTGGCGGAAATGCGGGCAAAAATTGAGGCAGGCCACGCCTCGGTGAACCCATGGCGGGTCAAATATGTGCGCGGCGGACTCATAGACGTTGAATTCATTGTTCAGTATTTGACGCTCTTGTACGCCAACGAAGACCCAGATGTTTTGACTCCCCTGGCCACCGCAGATGCCATAGCCACCCTGAAGGCCACCGAGGCCCTGACCGTCGAGGAGTCCCTGGCCCTTGCCAAGGCCGCGATGCTCTATCGTAATGTGCAGAATTTTCTGCGCCAATGCTTCCAGAACGACTTTAATCCGGATGTCGCGCCTTCGGGTTTGAGGGAGGCCTTGGCCCGGGCTGCTGGGGCGGAAAGTTTCGAGGCCCTGGAAAAGCAGCTGGTGCGCACACAGGTTGCCGTATGGGATTTGTTCAAGGCGACGATTTCCGACCCGGCAGAGAACGCCGACTGAATTAATGTGATTTATTCGATTTCGCCATTAAACCACTGTTTTGGAGGATTAAAATGAGCAGTAACGAACTTGCGGAAGGCAACAAGGCCCCGGCCTTTTCACTGCCCACAGACGGCGACGGCACCGTGACCTTGGCGGACCTAAAGGGATCTGCAGTCGTGCTGTATTTTTATCCCAAGGACGACACCCCGGGGTGTACCAAGGAAGCCATGGCCTTCACTCGGCTGCTGGAAGAATTCACCGAAGCCGGGGCCAAGGTCATTGGGGTTTCCAAGGACACCGTGGCGAAGCACGACAAGTTCAAAGACAAATACGCCCTGGAACACATGCTGGCCGCCGACGTCGAAGGCAAAACGTGTGAGGATTTCGGGGTCTGGGTGGAGAAAAAGAATTATGGCCGGACGTATATGGGGATTATGCGGGCAACGTTCTTGATCGATGGCAAGGGCGTCCTGGCCAAAATTTGGCCGAAAGTGAAAGTCGATGGCCACGCCGAAGAGGTTTTGGAGGCGGTCGAAGCGCTTTAAGGGAGATTTGCTCTCTTTTTCTGCCGATCAGATTCACGTGGCGTGAAGAAACGCCACGATCTGCTCGCGCTACCCTAGACAAAACACCGGGCAAAATGGCACATTACCGCCGGTTTCGCCGTGGGTGGCGAATGTTTGGGAACAGGATGACGGCCCGGCACAGATCCGTCACGGGATCGCATTGGCAAAGGGCCGTCACAAGATCGCAATGGCAAAGCGACCAATAGAGCGCGTTCGCGAAACGCTGGATCGCCTGTACCCAGAGCGGCAGTTCTACTATCGCAGCAACGGCATTGTCCGGTTCATCACCATGGGCCAGATCTCGCAAATGGTGACAACCGGGCTGGTTCTGGCCCTGGCTGGATGGCTGACCTTTACCACCGTCCACGTGGTCCTGAAGGACCAAATCATCGAGGCGAAAAATAACCGCATCGACGAGATCACCAGCGCCTATCAGGTGTTGGCAGAACGCACCGTTGCCGGTGAAGAACGATTGCTGGCCCTGACCGGCGAAGTGCAATCCCAGCACAGTCAGTTATTGGAACTGGTCAATTTCACCGCCACTTTGGAAGGCCAATTGGGGGCAGTCACCGGACAATTAGAACATGTGACCGGCCAACGGGATCAGGCCCTGAATTTGACCGGCGAGTTGCGTGATCGCGTTTCGGTTCTGCGTGCGGATTTGGAAACCACCACTGCGGCCACCCAATCGTTGGCTGATACTTTGACCCTGACCCAAACCAACGTGACCGATTTGACCATCGCGCGGGATCAGGCCCTGGCCGCCAACGATGCTCTGACCCGCCAGACCGCCGCACTGACCCAAACCGTGGGCGTCGCCAGAACCAGAGAATTGGACCTGACCGAAACCTTGGAACAGCTTCAGGCCGATCTTGATGCGGTGGGCACACAACGTGACCAAGGCCGCGACACCATTAATGCTCTGACCGTGCAGACCGCGGATTTGGAGGGCGTTGCCGGGGATGCCCGGGCGGCTGAAAACAATTTAATTCAGGTGCTGGGGGAAACCCAAACGGAGCTGGCGGCGATCGTTGCCCAACGGGATCAGGCCCAAGGCGAGATTTTGGCGCTGACGGCCCGCACTGACACCCTGGAAATTGCTTTGGGCGACGCCCGTTCGTTGGAACAGAATTTGACTGTGCAGCTGGCGGAAATTCAGGACGGCTTGGCTGCTACCAAATTGCAGCGGGACACCGCCTTGGCGGGCGGAGACGAATTGGCTGACCAGGTGGCCGACTTAACGTTCAGGATTGACGATTTCAACGCCCGATCGGAAACGGTTTTCGGCGACTTGGCGGCGGCTCAAAATCGCGCCTTGTTGTTGGATGCCGAGCGCGCCGATGCGGTGGCGCGGAATCAGGCCATGGCGGCCCAAGTCGTAGAACTGACCCAACGGTTGCGAGCCAGCACCGGACAGACCGGCGATTTGGTCGACCACTTGGCGGCGGCGGAGGACCAAGCAGCGCGGATGAGTTTGCAGCGTGACGAAGCCCTGGCGTCCCGCGATTTCACCGCCCGCCTGGTGGACGAATTAGAATATCAATTGACCGCTTTGCGGGAGTCCCAAGATGATCTGGTGCGCCGCCTGCAAGTCCGTACCGGCGAAACCGTAGCAGACGTCGAAGAAATGATCGTCGCCACTGGGTTGGATATCGACCAACTGTTGGCGGCGGCCCCCGACGAATTTCTGGCGGCCCGCGGCGGCCCGTTTGTGGCACTGGAAAGATCGGCGGATGGCCCCGGGGCGGCGGCCTTCGCCCAATCCGTGTTCGCAGTGGAAACTCAATTGGAGAGATGGAACCTGCTGGAAGAAGTTTTGGGAATCATCCCCCTGACCTCGCCCATCGACAGCTACTACATATCCAGCCAATTCGGCATGCGCCGGGACCCGTTCAATGGCCAACGCGCCATGCACAATGGCATCGATATGGCCGGACAATTCAAAAGCCCCCTTTACGCACCCGCACCCGGCGTGGTGACAAAAGCAGGCACCTGGGGATCTTATGGTCGCATGGTAGAAATCGACCATGGCTTCGGACTTATTACCCGATATGGTCATATGGAAGAGGTTCAGGTAAATCGCGGCGATGTAATCGGGTTCCGCGATCAAATCGGCTTAATGGGACGTAGTGGCCGCAGCACTGGTACACACGTTCATTACGAAGTATTATTTAACGATATTCCGCAAGACCCAACGAAGTTTATAAGGGCGGGACAGCATGTTTTCAAAAACTGACAATACCTCTGATCGGGAGGCCCAAAAGGTGGCATCAAATACTCCGGCAGCGCGTAATTCCGCGCCATCCATCATCAGCGCCAACCTCCATATCGTCGGCAATCTAAAAACCGACGGCGAAATTCAAATCGATGGGGTGATAGAGGGCGACGTAACCGCCCATTCCCTGACCGTCGGTGGGCATGCCAGGGTTTCTGGCGAGTTGACCAGTGCCGAGGTGGTAGTCCACGGCCACATTTCCGGCAAGATCACATCAAAGAGTGTGCGCTTGGCGAAAACGGCCAAGGTTGTCGGCGACATTTTCCACGAGGTTCTGGCCATCGAAGCCGGTGCCCACATCGAAGGGCAGTTGCGGAGAATCGACGAGGCCAAGACCCGCAAAGCGGCATCGGCTGACCAAGCCGCGGCAAAACCAGCGGCAGGCACAAACGGCAAGGAAAAGGCCGCAGCAGCAGCCCCGGCCCCAGCGTCGGCGGCGGAGTAGACCGCCGCCTCATTTTTGATTCGGTGGTCCCCACCGATTAAGTGGCGGAGTAGACCGCCGCCTCATTTTTGATTCGGCGCTCTTTCCATCGGTGCTCCGCACCTATTAGGCACCGATGAAGTGGCGGAATAGACCGCCGCCTCATTGTTCATTCGGTGGTCCCCACCGATTAAGCGTTGATTCGGTGGTCTTTCGTTCGGTGCTCCGAAGCTATTAAGTGGCGGAGTAACCCTCGCCTATTTAGAGCCGCTGCCTTCGATGCTGGCAGCCAGAGCGGCTGCCATAAAGTCGTCTAGGTCGCCGTCCAACACCGCCGAGGTGTTGCCGGTTTCAACCCCGGTGCGCAGGTCTTTAACCATTTGATACGGGTGCAAAACGTAGCTGCGGATCTGGTGTCCCCAGCCGATATCTTCTTTGGCTTCGTGGGCCGCTTGGCGTTCCGCGTCGCGCAACTCCAATTCCCGCTGATACAGCCGTGCCTTTAGCATCGACATGGCCTCCGCACGATTTTTGTGTTGGGACCGACCCGCTTGGCACTGCACCACGATTTCGGTGGGGATGTGAGTGATGCGCACGGCACTGTCGGTGCGGTTCACATGTTGGCCACCTGCCCCCGACGCCCGGTATGTATCGATGCGCAAATCTTTGTCCAAGATTTCGATGTCGATGGTGTCTTCCACCACCGGGTAAACCCAAACGCTGGCAAAGCTGGTGTGTCGTCGGGCGCTGGAATCGAAGGGCGAAATGCGCACCAGCCGATGGACCCCGCTTTCGGTTTTCAGCCAGCCATAAGCGTTGTTGCCGGACACCCTCAAAGTCGCGGATTTGACACCGGCTTCTTCGCCGGGGGTTTCCTGAACCCAGGCCACCGAATACCCCGTGGCTTCGGACCACCGTTGATACATGCGCACCAACATCTCGGCCCAGTCCTGGGATTCGGTGCCGCCGGCGCCCGCGTGAATTTCCACGAACGCATCGTTGGGATCGGCTTCCCCGGACAGCAAGCTTTCCAGTCGGCGCTTGGCCGCCAATGCGCCCAGGCGCCGCAACTCGTCCAGGGACTCGGTGTAGACGCCTTCGTCTTCTTCGAGCTCGGCCAGCTCGATAAGCTCTAGGGTATCTTTCAGATTGTCGTCTAATTCGCGGGTGCTGGTGATCGCCTGATCGAGGCGGGTGCGTTCCCGCATAATTTTCTGGGCATGGGCAGCGTCGCTCCAAAGCTCAGAATCTTCGGCCATAGCATTCAACTCGGACAGCCGTTCTAGAGCACGATCCCAGTCAAAGATGCCTCCTTAGGATTCCCAGGGATTCCCGGATTTCCTCGGCGATGGCGGTGGCTTCTGCGCGCATAAATACTCGACTGGAAAATGGAGCCTAATAAAGCCCGCGGCGCATGGCTTCGTCCAGTGCGATCATGCCGAAATCCAAAACCAAGGCTTCCCCCTGGGGTGCCGTGCCGGGTCGGAAGGCCTCCAAGATGACTTGCTCATCGCCGAACGCCGCCAGGGTTCCGGTTTCCGCATTGATCCGCACCAGCTGAATGCCGGGTGGGATGCGGAACGGGATCGCCGGGGTGCCTTGCAAGGCTTCGTCCATGAAATCCCGGAAAATGGGTGCGGCGGCACTCGCCCCTTGTTCCGATGGGCCCAGGGTCCGCGGCGAATCAAATCCCACATACACGCCGACCGCTAGGTCAGGTGAGAAGCCTAAAAACCATGTGTCGAAGGCGTCATTTGTGGTGCCGGTCTTTCCCGCCAAGGGTTTGCCCACCGATCGAATGGAACGGCCCGTGCCGCGCTGGACCACACCCTCCATCATCGAGACAACTTGGTAGGCCGCCGCCGGGCTAACCAACTGGGCGCGGGTATCCGGGGCCGTGGGCGCCCCCGCTTGACCCCAGGCCACATTCGCGCAGTTGGTGCAGGGGCGGTCATCGTGGCGAAACACAGTTTGGCCCCGACGATCCTGAATGCGATCAATCAGGGTTGGGGTAATTTCACGGCCGCCGTTCACCAACATGGCGTAGGCGGTGGTCAGGCGCATCAGGCTGGTTTCACCGGCCCCCAATGCCATGGACAGAATTTCGGGCATGTCATCGATCACGTGCAGACGCTCGGCGAAGGTCGCCACCGTTTCGATGCCGATGTATTGGGCCAAGCGCACGGTCATCAGATTGCGGGATTTCTCCATGCCCAATCGAAGCGTGCTGGGGCCGTAAAACTTGTTGGTGTAATTGGCGGGCTTCCACTTGCCCAGGCCCGGCCCTTGGTCGATCACAAACGGCGCATCCAACACCAAACTGGCGGGGGTAAAACCATTTTCCATGGCCGCCAAATAGACGATGGGCTTGAACGCCGATCCCGGTTGGCGGCGCGCCTGAGTGGCGCGATTGAATTCGCTGACGGCGAAGCTGTAGCCACCGACCATGGCGAGCACCCGACCGGTGTGGGGGTCCAATGCCACCAGGGCGCCTTCGATATTGGGGATTTGATGCAGGCGGAAACCGTCTTCGGTGTCATCCAAGGGCAGCACCGCCACCACATCGCCCTCGGCCAAAACATCGCCCGGGGATTTTGGCGCAGGGCCTACCCGTTGGTTTTCCCGCCACGGGCGCGCCCATTCCAATTCGGCCATGGGGATAAACCCGGTGCCGCCGTCGGCCAGGCCGATTTCCGCCCGGTCGATGCCTAATGTAATCACCACCGCCATGAGGTGATCGGTGAGGCCCTTTGGTCTGGGAATTTCGCCCAGACGTTGTTCCCATTGGAAGCCGGGGAATTCGATGTTGGCGATGGGTCCGCGCCAACCATGTCGGCGGTCATAGGATTCCAGACCTTGGCGGAAAACCCGGTTGGCGATTTCCTGCATGCGCGGGTCCAACGTGGTGCGCACGGACAACCCGCCGCCGTAAAGTTGGTCTGTGCCGAAACGGTCCACCAATTCGCGGCGCACTTCTTCGGCGAAGTATTCGGCAATGACGATGTCGGTTGCTTCCCGCGGGCGAATTTCGAACGGCGAGGCTTGAGCGGCGGATGCGGCGGCTGCGGTAATAAAGCCTTCCTCCAACATCCGGCTCACCACCCAATCGCGACGACCCTTGGCAGCCTCGGGGCGGCGAATGGGATGATAGTTTGTCGGGCCTTTGGGCAACGCCGCCAAATAGGCCGCCTCGGCGATCGTCAATTCACCCAGGGGCTTGTTGAAATAATTCAGCGCCGCCGCTGCGACGCCGTATGACCCATAGCCCAGATAAATTTCGTTCAAATAAAGCTCTAGCACCCGGTCTTTACCCAGGGCCTTTTCAATACGCACCGCAAGAATGGCTTCCTGGATTTTGCGGATGTAGCTGACTTCATTGGTCAGCAAAAAATTCTTGGCTACTTGTTGGGAAATGGTGGACGCGCCCTTTGGCCGCAGCCCTTTGCCCATGTCGCGCACGTTGGTGACGG
This sequence comes from Alphaproteobacteria bacterium, assembly GCA_018658465.1. Classification (GTDB taxonomy): domain Bacteria; phylum Pseudomonadota; class Alphaproteobacteria; order UBA2966; family CAIVPW01; genus JABHVE01. The sequence goes on along the minus strand of JABHVE010000061.1, from coordinate 5,968 downwards.
CGACCCTCACGGTGGCCACAATATCGACGCCGGGATGGGTATAGAAATTTTTGTCCTCGGCTGCCAAGAACGCGTTGATCACCAACTGAGGCACCGCCGACACCGGGACAAACACCCTGGGCTGTTCGGCATATTCGGTCAGCAAACGCCCGTCCCCGGCGTGTACCCGGGTCATGGTGGGGGGCTTGTAATCTGCCAGCTGGGCATAAGCCGGAAGGTCGCGGCCATATTTGTAGAACACGAAAATCGCGCCGCCGGCGACCGCGATCACCATCACGAACGTCAGCGCAAACAGCGTGGCAAACACCTTGGAAATGAATCGGAGCATTGCCGCTTTTCCCTACCGTCGACCTGGGCCGACGTCCTGCTTTTCCGCTTTGGGGCGCATTTGTGCCCACTCTATGGTCAAAGTGGGCCCGAAAAGTAAATTATCCTTTGACAACAGTGCCTTCCAATTAAGGCAGGTATAAGGCGAGTGCCTCTCCCTACTCAACCACCTAAATCGGCGAAATGGCTGTCGATGGCGCGGGTCATGGCCCGCACCAAAGGCTGCCGGGAATTGGCGGACGCCAGCATTTGTTCGTCACTGCGGTTGGACAAATAGCCCATTTCAACCAGCACAGACGGCACATCGGGGGCCTTGAGCACGGCGAACCCGGCGAATCTGTGGGTATTGCGCAGAACCCGGGCTTCCGACGCCAATTCCGGGATCAGCCGGGCGGCGAAGCTGGCCGAAACATTCATCGATTCCTGTTGGGCCAGATCAATGAGAATTGCCGCCAAGTCACCGGTATATTGGCCCAAATCCATGCCACCGATCACATCGGCTTGGTTTTCCTTCGCCGCCAGGGCCGCAGCTTCCGGCCCCGATGCCTCGGTCGACAAGGTGTACACACTGGCCCCGCGGACACTGCTGGCATTCACAGAATCCGCGTGCAGCGAAATAAACAGCTCCGCCCCCGCCGCCCGCGCCCGTGCCACCCGTTCCCGCAGGGGCACAAACACATCGGATTCCCGGGTCAGCACCACTTCGAAGTGCCCGGTTGCTTCCAAAGCCTGGCGCAATTCTTTGGCCAAGGCCAAGGTGACGGTCTTTTCCCGCACCCCAGTCACCCCGATGGTACCCGGATCAATACCGCCGTGGCCGGGATCGATCGCCACCACCGGCTTACCCTGGGGGCGCACATCGATAATTGCCACGGGCTGGGTCGGTTGAACGGGTGCAGGTGGCGGTGCCAAGGCGGCGACGAATTGCTCGCGGCCTATGTCGCGCAAATCAATGACCAATCGGTGATTCCCGTTGCCTTGAGGGGGAAGCATAAAGGCGCTGGCAACCTCCACTGGCCCGGTCATATCGACGACGATGCGCGAGGTCCGGGAATCAAGGCGGCCATAGCGAAAGCCTTTTACCACGCCCAGTTCCGAGGCCTCGATCCCGGGTGCCAGGGCCCACCCGACTGGCGGCAGATCGATCACCAAGCGATAGGGCCGATCCAGGCGAAAAATTGAAAATTCGATGGGTTCGGACAGGTCCAGGACGAGGCGTGTGGCGTCGGGCTGCTGCCCTAATCGCACGTCGGACACCACTGGCTGGGCCCCTGCGATATTTACCGCGGCAAGGAATACCCCCGCCACCGTCACGAGTGCGAGGCCAATTGATCGAAGGGCGTTCAATCCAGGTCTTTTCACAGTATTTAGTGGGTCGAGGCCAATAGCATACCAGATATAACGCAGAATTCCGCCGATTCCCACCCGAATCCCAGTGGTATCGGAACAAAAATGCGGGCAGACCATGCCCCGGCATATTATTTCCATTGCGAAATCGCTCGCCCGGTCTAATATTAACCCCAGCGAACCTTCGCGGTCCGCCTTTGCTGGCTATCCCCAATTTGGGACTGAAGACCCTGCAAATGCGGCGCCGCGGCCCAGGCACAACCGGTAAAGTTTCCAGATTTCGTGTCCAGGCCGTCAGAGCAAGGCGGAGTTGTTTTTAACCCGAGGCCAGCCCGAAAACACGGGTTCAGGCAGCCTGGTTCTCTCCCACATGTTTTTTGGGACAGAATATGGCGCCGTGGTCTTGCACAGAATACGACGGGCCCGCGCTCAAAGTTCGCGTGAGCGACCCCCGTCATGGAGACGGCTTCCGATGACAAAACGGTTGCTAGTCGATGCCGCCCACTCCGAAGAAACCCGGGTGGTTGTGGTAGATGGAACGCATTTAGATGCGTTCGACGTTGAATCCTCCGCTAGAAAACAGCTCAAAGGCAATATTTACCTGGCCAAAGTAATGCGGGTTGAACCCTCGTTGCAGGCGGCGTTCGTGGACTTTGGCGGAAACCGCCACGGGTTCTTGGCCTTTGGCGACATCCACCCCGATTATTATCAAATTCCGGTCGAAGACCGGGCCGTATTGCTGCGTGAACGCGCCGCCGAAGACGCTGCCCATGCCAAGGCCGAAGAAGAGGCCCTGTCCCGCCCCCAAAAATCCTCAGGCTCCGAGAATGGCGACAATGGCGACAATGGCGACACTGGCGACAATGGCGAGAATGGCGACACTGGCGACAATGGCGACGGTGGCGAGAATGGCGACGGTGGCGACAATGCCAACGGTGGCGATAATGGCGAACCCAGCGACAGCGCCGAAGCCAAGCCCGAATCCGACGATGACGCGAATGGCACCGTAGAGTCCACAGCGGGCGAAGCCCCAGAGGCCTCAAGCGAAAACGCTCCAGATGGCAATGGTGAAGGCAATGGCGCCCCCGACGAGAACGGCGACGACGCCCCGCCCAAAGCAGAATCTGTGGGCGGCGATGACCTAGACCAGGCTCCGCCGCGCCGGAAAAGCAGCCGCCGATACAAAATCCAAGAAGTCATCAAGCGTCGTCAGGTCTTGTTGATCCAGGTGGTTAAGGAAGAGCGCGGCAGCAAAGGCGCGGCGCTGACGACATATTTGTCTCTGGCTGGGCGCTATTGCGTGTTGATGCCCAACACCGCCCGAGGTGGCGGGGTCAGCCGCAAAATCAGTGCCGCCGCCGACCGCAAAAAATTGCGCACCATCATTGAATCCTTGGACGTTCCCGACGGCATGGGGCTGATCGTCCGTACCGCCGGGCAAAGCCGCACCAAAACCGACATCCGTGGGGATTACCAATACCTGATGCGGCTGTGGGAAAGCGTTCGCGAACTAACCCTGAAATCCACCGCGCCGACCTTGGTTTACGAAGACGCAAATCTAATCAAGCGGGCGATCCGCGACCTGTATTCCAACGACATCCCGGAAGTGTTGGTGGAGGGGGAGGCAGCCTACAAGGCGGCAAAGGCCGTCATGAAAATGTTGGTGCCGAGCCACGCCAAACGGGTCAAGCAATACACCGACCGCGTGCCCCTGTTCCGCCGCCACCAGGTGGAAGAACAGCTGGACAAAATGCACATGCCCCAGGTGACGTTGAAATCCGGCGGCTCCATTGTCATCAACCCCACCGAGGCATTGGTGGCCATTGATGTGAATTCCGGGCGGGCAACGCGGGAACGCAGCATCGAAGCCACGGCGCTGAAAACCAATTTGGAAGCGTCGGAAGAAATCGCCAAGCAGCTATCGTTGCGCGACTTGGCCGGATTGATTGTCATCGACTACATCGACATGGATCAGTCCAGAAACAATCGTGCGGTTGAACGGCGATTGAAAGACTCTTTGAAAATGGATCGGGCGCGAATCCAAGTCGGGCGCATTTCGACGTTTGGTCTGATGGAACTTTCGCGCCAGCGTATGCGCCCCAGCTTGTTGGAAACCAGTTCGGACATTTGCCCGACCTGCGCCGGGATCGGCCTGGTGCGATCGACCGAGTCTGCCGCCCTGCACGCCCTGCGCGCCATTGAAGACGAAGGTGTGCGAGGCCCGGCGGCAATAACCGCGGCGGTGCCCACAAGGGTCGCGATCTACTTGCTCAACAACAAGCGCTTGGCCCTGACGGATTTGGAAATTCGCTTTGGTGTGACCTTGACCATCGTACCCGATTCCGAATTGGTCACCCCCCACTTGCGCATCGAACGCAGCAATCTTGATGGCACGGAGGCAACGGACACCAAGCCTAAACCCAGCCCCGCGCCTTCCCGCCAACCTTCGTCCCGGAGACGGCCGGCGAAAACCGAAACCGACACTGGGTCCGGCGATGGCGCGTCACAAGCCGGTGGCCCACCAGCGATCGATGGTGGGGACGGCGACGAAGCCAAACCATCCAAGCGCCGCAGACGCGGAAAGCGTGGCGGCAGGCGGCGGCGGCGCAAGGAAGAAACACCCGAGACAGAAGGCGTGGCGACTAACGCCGACGCCCAAGCGGCGGCACCCAGCGAAGCCGACGCCCCAACGGCGGCACCCAGCGAGGCCGCGACCTTTGGCGAAGCTCCTCCCGGCACCGACGCGCCCGCACCACCCGCTCCGACCACGGCGGCAGACAGTGAGGATGCCGTCGAGGCGGTCACACCGGGCGATGCCGCAAAGGAAGAAAAACCAGCGCCTAAGCGCAAACGCGCCCCGCGCAAACCGTCGACCCGCACCCGCAAGCCCAGGGCTAAAAAAGCTGATGAGGCAAAGCCCGAAGCGGACGGCGATTCGGTAGAGGCGGAGGACACGGCACCGGCTGAGGAAAAAGCCAAACCGAAGCGCCGACGCACGCGAACCCGCAAGCCAGCCGCAAAAAAAGCCGACGCCAAGGAGGCCGGGACTGGAAAGAACGACAGCGCGCCAGTGGAGAAATCTGCTGACAAGCCAGCGGAGCCTGCTGCCAAAAAACCTGTGGAGAAGCCATCAAAACCAGCGGCACCGGCACCAGAACCCGCCGCCGAAGACGCTCCGAAAAAACCCGCTAAAAAGGGTTGGTGGCGAAGTAAAAGCTGACTCTTTTTCTTACGTTCAGATTCACGTCGCCTCAGTGGCGGCGATCTGCACTTATTTTTCCGTTCAGATTCACGTGGCGGGTAAGAACCCACCACGATCTGCACTTATTTTTCCGTTCAGATTCACGTGGCGGGTAAGAACCCACCACGATCTGCACTTACCGTGTCTTGTGCCAGAGGCGTAATCGCCTGGCGGCTTCTTCCATGGTGGCGAAATCACCGGCAATGGAAAAACGCAGGAACCGATTGCCCCGGGCCGGATCAAAATCAATTCCTGGGGTGGTGGCGACCCCGGCTTCCGCCAACATTTTCTGACAAAATTCTTGGGCGTTGTCGGTCAGCCCACTGACATCGGCGAATATGTAAAACGCGCCATCAACCGGCGCGATGTTGTCGAACCCGGCTTTCGGTAATTCGCGCAACAGCAAATCGCGATTACGTCTATACCCCGCGACTTTTTCATCCAGTTCCGCCGTCGCATCAAATGCCGCCAGGGCAGCGTATTGGGAAAGCGCCGGGGCAGAGATGTACAAATTTTGCGCCAAGCGTTCTACGGCGGTCGCCAAATCTGTGGGCACCACCATCCAACCGATACGCCATCCGGTCATGGAGAAATATTTAGAAAAGCTGTTGATGATAAAGGCGTCGTCGGTGAGCGCCGCCACCGTCACAGCAGGCTCGCCAAAGGTGATCCCGTGATAGATTTCGTCCGAGATCAGCCGCACATTCTTTGCCGCGCTCCAATTGACAATGCTTTGCAACGCGGGCCGGTCCAACATGGTGCCCGTGGGATTGGCCGGGCTGGCGATCACCAAGCCATCTAAAACTGGGCTGGCATCCAACAGCGCTGGCGTCGGTTGAAACCGGGTTGCCGCTGTGGTGGGAATGCTCACCGGGGTAAATCCCAAGGCGCTCGCGGTGTTGCGATAGGCGGGATACCCGGGCTCCACCGAGCCAATCGCCGCACCGTCTTCGAACGCCGCCAAGAACGATAGAACGAACCCCGCCGACGAACCGGTGGTGACAACGATGCGATCGACATCAATTTCCAGGCCATAGGTCGTTCGGTAATGCT
>JABHVE010000079.1 GCA_018658465.1 Alphaproteobacteria bacterium | reverse complement strand
GGTAAGAACCCACCAAGATCTGCACTCATTTTCTTACGTTCAGAGTCACTTGGTGGGTAAGAACCCACCAAGATCTGCACTTATTTTACGGCCTATTCTCGGACGCCGTTCCAGCCATCGCCGGGAGGATTTTTGAGGTACTCCGAGGTTCGCCCCGCGTACACAGCAGCCACAGGGTCGGTTGGAAATTCCGACAGAAATTCGCCGACCATCCGCTCCAAATCATCCCACCGCCGTTCGGAATACAGGCGGTACACGTGCTCCCACTTTTCGCACAGGTCCAGTTGCTCTTCAGTCGCCTCCGGTACATTCGCGTCGGCGGTTCCGGGCAAAGCCCCCACAAGTTCAAAAATATTGACCGGATTAACAGCCCCCTTTGGCAAGACTTTGTCGACGGAGCGGAACAAGAAATCATGGCGGCATTCCTTACGGACGCGGTCCGTCGCCAAAATTTGCGTCCCATAATGCTTGTTCAATCCTTCCAGCCGCGATGACAAATTAACTGCGGCCCCAAAACACCGTGTAGTCGAGGCGCTTGTTGGATCCGACATTACCGACAATGCAATATCCGGAATGAACCCCGAACCTGGTCGTAAACAATTCGGCCTCCGCTTCCTCCCACTTGGCATTCAATTCGTTGGTGATTTGGGCGCACGCCAGGGCCGCGTTGCATCCAAGCTTGACGTGATCTTCGCGCAGGATGGGGGCATTCCAATACGCCATCACGGCATCGCCAACGAATTTGTCCACCGTGGCGTTTAACTCCAAAAGCCGTTTGACGATTTGGTCAAAATATGTGGACAGCTGCTCCATCAACTCTTCCGGCTCCATGCGCTCAGCGATGGTCGTGAAGTCCTTGATGTCTGTGAACAACACAGTCACAGGTCGCCGGTCGCCACCGGGCTCAGGCGACACACCGGAGCTCAAAACCTCGCGCACCAAATCTTGGGGAACGTATTTCACAAAGGCTGACAACGCCGTCTTTGTGGCATTGGTCGCCTCCAACAGTTGGCGGACCTCCCAAATCCTGGAGTGCCCGGTAATGGCCTGATCGATTTCCAAATTTCGCACCCGATTGGCGTCGGCCGCGAGCTCTCGCAATGGCATGGACAGAGCCCGGGCGACCAAGATCACCACCGGGATGGCTAGCAGCACCGCGATGCTGGAAAGAACAGTGGCCCAAAGGCCTGCCCGGTAGATTGGCGCAATGAAGGCGTTCAGCGGCGCCAGAACAGCGACGTACGCATCACCATTCAAGAAATTGGCCGGAAGTTGATTGACCGTCAGCACGTATTTACCGATGTCGGTTTCCAACAATTCGTCCGAAATATTCCCGCCCGATTCCAGGAAGCGGGTTCCCAAGGCTCGCAGTGCGGGATCGGAAAACTGGTTGAGGATTGGAAAATTTGTTCCTTCGGCGTCGTTGGTGTTTTGTCCGGCTAGTGCCAATCCGGTCGGAGCCAAGACCCGCGTTTGCCCGTCAAAAATGATGACTTGCAAGGACAGGCCAACGCTTTCGCTAAGTTCGTCAAGATACGTCGTGATGCTGGACACCGAAATATCTGCGCCAAAAACCGCTGGGGTCGTGCCGCTTGTGCGCCGCGCAATGGTCACCCCAACCCCAATGGGCCCGGACGACATGTAGGGCTCGGTGGTCACAGTCCCGGAGGATTGCTCAGCGGCGATATACCAGGGCCGCGCGCGGGGGTCATACCCCGGATTTTCACGCCTGGTCGAGGCAGTTAGGTTTCTGCTCGAATCGAGGAAGGTGGCGACGGAAACTCGGACCCCATCGGACCGGGTAAAGTATGCCTCAACCACGAATCGCGATGTATCCGGGACATCGTAACTGGCCCGGGTGGCCTCGTAACCCTCCCCCAAATCGATCACCAGAAGAAAATCACCGTTCGCGAAACCGATGTACTCAGACGCAACGGCTCTGTTCTCTTCGACAGACCGAAGCAGCATGTTCAGCGCCGGGTGACCGTCTGAAGTTGGACTTTGGGTGACCGCCGGTGTGACAGCAACGGTCCCGGCAATGGTGATTACCGGCTCGAACAGGCGGGCGATCTCGCCGGTTACTGTCCGATCTACTTCTTCCAGCAAAACTTGGGCGGCCTCTAATGACGCCCGCTGGTTCAACACAAAATTGGCAAAAATTATGGCCAGGGCCAGCGGAATGACGATCAGCAAGAACAAGCTCTGAATTGTAATCTGAATCGAAACTCCAGTCTGGCCTTCAGAGCCAGCAGGAACGGCTTGTTTCGGTGGATCGTCTTTCGACGACATTACGTCCTCCGAGTTCTATGGTGCTCCGACCCTCAAAAAACTCCCACACTCAAGTCCCCATTGGACATCCGCAATTGTACGGCCCCAACGCACACATCTCCAAATTCAAGGGAACGAGAGTCAACGTTTTCTGAGCACCCCGATGCGTACGGCTCTGCCCTATTGGACTCGGCGGTCTAGCCCAGGGCTCATTTCCAAAATGGGCACGTCGAAAAAGAATGTGCTGCCAAGTCCGGAATCCGATGAAAACCCGATATCACCGCGGTGATGTTCAAGAATTGCTTTGCAGATGCTCAAGCCTAATCCGGTACCGGATACGGTGCGGGTGTCAGAGGAATCTGCTTGGGAAAATTTTTCAAAAATCCGCGGTTTGAAGTCTTCAGGGATACCCGCGCCTTGATCTTTGACGGATACACGGAATGACCCTTCATGGGGTTCAATAGAAATTCCGACCCGTCCACCGCGTGGAGAAAATTTAGCGGCGTTTGACAGCAAATTTGCCATCACTTGGGATAGGCGATCTTTGTCGACAACTACCATTGCCTCGGCAGGAAAATTATCCAGCACGAATTCCACGTCACGATCTTCTGCATAGGTTTGGTTTGCGGAAATTGATTTTCTAACGATGTCGGAGAGGTTTTCGGTGGCCATCGTGAACTGCATTTTTCCCGCTTCGATTTTCTCAATATCCAGGATGTCGTTGATCAATCGAATGAGCCGGTCAGAATTGGCATAGGCAATTTCAAGCATCGCTTTCAATCTATCGGGCAGCTGTCCGGTGATCCCTGACCGTACTAAACCCAACGCGCCCTTGATCGACGTCAGCGGTGTTCGCAGTTCATGGCTGACCGTAGAAACGAATTCCGATTTCAGGCGACCAAGCTCTTTTAGGTGGGTGACGTCATGTTCTGCGGCTTTCCCTCGGGCGATTTCAGTCGCCATTCTATCCACGGCCGGAACCCACATAAACAATCCAATGGTCACCAGGATATAGCCACCAAGGTAGCCGACAAATTTTTCCAGGAACGCTTCTACAGCGGTATCGCCGATGACCACGTATTGGTTTAGGCCTTCGAAATTATCTGTGATATCCAGCAAACTACCGAACAACAGCAAGGCGAACCCAACGACAATAACGCCCCACCCTTTGGAAAACGGGTGCAGCCTTGTCCTGCCCTTGATGATCAAAAACACGGTCAAAGATGCAAGAACCAAAGCGCGAACGGTTTCGAGGATAATATCGGTCACAGGGCCTCTCGTCTGATTGCTGCCGATTGCGAATTTCGGCCCGGGTAAGAAACTAGGTCTCTGTGTCCAAATTTGTAGGGCGGGCCCAGCATTTTTGTGGCGGAGAGTGTTGCCGCACAGGCACTCGCGCCGCTGCCGACAATTCGGTATCCTAACCTTACTAGGCTCTCCCCTCCGCCGGTTTCGGACAGTGTAGAAGTAATGAGTTCAATGGACTACAACCCATTAGAAGATTTGCGGATTTTGGTTGTCGATGATCAGCGCTCCATGCGCTCGATTTTGCGGCGCCTGCTGAATGAAATCGGAATCCGCGACATCATTGAGGGCAGCAGCGGCGAAGATGCCCTTGAGAAAATTCAAATTCCCTATGAAAAGGCACCCGATTTGGTCATTTGCGACTTGTACATGGAGCACATGGATGGGTTGGAATTCAGCAATCTTGTTCGTCGCCAAAAGGTCGAAAAATTGGCCGGAATTCCTATCCTTATTTTGACAGGGGAGCAGGACAAAATGATCGTCGGTGTGGCCAAGCAGGCTGGGGCGACAAAAGTGTTGAGCAAACCCATAAGCGCCCCGGAATTGAAGATCGAAATTTCAGCCGCCATAGGATTCGGTTGATCTATTCTTGGGTCTCGATTTCATTCTCTCCCTGACACCGTCTCCTAATCGTTTATGCCCCTTTTGATATCCGGTTTGGCCCTTTGGTCCCTCGCCCACTTGTTCCCCGTGGTAGCCCGGGGACGGCGCAATCGCGTTGCCGACACCCTGGGCGCGAATGCCTATCGAGGGCTTTTTTCCACGGTTATCTTGGCGGCAGTTGCGCTGATGATTTTCGGCTGGCGGTCCGCCTTGGCCACCCCCATCTATCAACCGCCCCCATGGGGATCGGCCGTCAATTATGGCTTGATGGCGGTGGCGGTGTTGCTGTTCGCGGCCTCTTACTCCAAAAACAATCTCAAGCGCATAATTCGCCATCCGCAGCTGGCTGGCATCTTGGCATGGGGGCTGGGTCACCTGATCGCCAATGGCTCCATGCGATCAGTCGTATTGTTCGGCGGATTGGTGGTTTGGGCACTGGTGGCCATGGTCGCCCTTAATCGCCGAGACGAGACATGGAAAAAATCTGACCCAGTCCCCATTATTTGGGATGGCGTGCTGGTGGCGATCAGTACAGGTGTCTTTTTCGCTATTCTGTTCTTTCACCCCGGCTAGTCCACAAATCAACCGATCCAAATGCTGTGGGCAATGCACCGACCCGTGGTACCATTGTCGATCATCAATCTGGGGGGTTGGTGGCTCAGAGTATGTGGCCTGGCAAAATCGCCAAGCCGTACAAATCTGAGTGGCGTGGAGGTGGGTGAAATTTATGGCTGATTCAGGACCAATGGATGCGATGTTTTCAATTCCCTTGTTCAGATTTGAACAAGCTGATTGGAAGGATAAAAAGAGCCGGATTTTACGGGCTCTGCCAAAACTGACTGATAATCACGTGTCATTGGATAAGGATTCGAACACCGATTACTACCTGAACAACACCGGGAAATCTCTGCCCGCCTATACCTCCACCGTTATGGAATGCCTGTCCGACTCCATGGACGAATTTTGCGCCGCAGGATTCCCGGCAGATCCCGAGGTCACCGCCATGTGGTTTGAAACCTCATACAAATCGAACTACCACGGTGCCCACAATCACGGATCACTGGGATTTTCTGCCGTTCTTTTTGTCGAATTCGACCCTGAAGTGCACACCCCGACCCGATTTATTGCGCCCTTCCAAAACTTTTATGCTGGCGGTCTGATCGATTACTGGCCAAAAAACGTAACCGAAGGGACGTTATTGATCTTCCCGTCGGTCATATTGCACGACATCCAGCCCAATCAATCGGACAAAGCGCGCACAGTTATTGCTTTTAACATCGCCGGCGAAAAATAGGCATGCGGCCTTAAATTGGCCAAACCCAACGATTTTTTAACCCAAAATCTTGTAGGTTGATCTCACCTGTTGATTTTTCCGACATCTACTCCATTTTTCTTGAAAATTCCGTCCGAGTTGGCACCAAGCACTGATCAAATATTTCGAATCTTCAAGATGTTTTGAGGGAGTCCTGGTCATTTTCATCGACCATCAATCGCCGATCCAGGTAGAGTCGGGCCGTTGCGACCACGGCAGCAGCCCGATCGCACGCCATGCGGAATATCAGGATTCGCTTTCATGACAGCTTCCTCCAATGGCCCAGGCACTGATGGATCAGACCGCGTTGTCGCTCGGGCGCTTGTGGTCGCCCCTGACGGCAACCACCTTGGGATCCAAGACAAATTGGCGGCACGGGGCTACCACTGCACCCTGGCCACTTCCATTCCAGAGTCCGACACCTCACCAGAGGGCGAACACCCAGACGTGGTAATTCTGATTGGCGATGCCGCCGATCAGATCAAACTGGGCTCGGGCCCCCAGGCACCGATCATGGTGATTGGAGGAGAGCCCAATGCCGCCCTGAATGTTGGCCACCTTCGTGTCGTCGTCGTGGACGCTTTACCCTTGGTTTTCAATGATTTGGAGCTGTTTTCTCGCGTGGATTCATTGGTGCGCCTCAACACGATACGTGAGGAATTGGATCGCCGATTCGAGACCATGGGAAAATTTGTCGCCCAGCCGCCTGCATTGGAACTCCCTGCCATAAATTCAAACAACGCCCGCATCGTTCTGGTTGGCAGCGACCCAGAAATGTTGGGGCACATCACCAACATTCTTCCGCCCGGCTCCGCCACCACCCGGTTCGATGAGCCATACCAAGCTTTGGCCGGGCTGACCGATGACCCCCAAGATATGCTGGTCGTCGCCCCCGGTACCGGCGATTTAGAGGATTATTTGGAGCTGTTCAGGGGGATCCGAGGGAACTCCCGATTGTACAATTTGCCGGTGGTGATGGTCTCCGACGGTAAATTAGCCGATCTCGATCCTCCCTATACCGCTGGTGCCACTGCGGTTTTCCAATGGCCCGACGAAATGGGACTAATTCGTACCCAAACAGACTTGCTGGTGTTGCAAGACCGCTACCGCATGGCCATGCGGTCGGCCTATCGGCAAACCCACATGGGCCGGACCCGGGATGAATTGACCGGGCTGTACACCCACGGCTTTTTGCACGAACACCTTGGCGCCCAAATCGCTGCCGCCCAGGCTGGTCGTAAATACCTAACATTGGGCTATTTCGAAATCGCTTCCCTGACCAAATTGAACACCGCCTATGGGTACGCTGCCGGGGACCACCTGTTACGCCAGGTGGGAGGCATTATTACCAGCCTAGTTCGGGCCGAAGATGTCCCGGGCCGATATCACGGGGGAAGCCTGTGCGTGATCATGTCAGAAACCCCGAAGGGGGAAGGCCAAGCGGCCTTGAACCGCATCGGCGGAGTCATTTCCAACACAGAGTTCGCGGTTATGGATGTCCCCGAACCTGTTGCCGTCGACTTCCGCAACGGATCGGCGGAACTGCGCGATGGCGATACTCCTGAATCTCTGATCCAGCGCGCCCGCGAGGATATGGGGTAAGCGCGAATCTTGTTTGCGCCTTCGCAAACAAGTGAATCCGCGCGACATGTAACAAGCGGTCGGGCCCATGAAAATTCAAATCTATTCAGACACAATTTGCCCGTGGTGCTTTGTCGGTAAACGGCGTCTTGCTGCGGCATTGGCCCAACGGCCCCAACTGTCGCCGGCCATTGTGTGGGAACCATTCCAGCTCAACCCCGACATGGCCCCGGAAGGCGCGGACCGGGATGAATACATCAAGGCGAAATTCGGCCCCGGCGGCTTTGGCCAAATGGGTGATGCATTGCTGGAGATTGGAAAATCCGTTGGCATCGATTTCGACTTCGATCGCCCCGGCCGGGTCCCCAATACCATCGACTCCCACCGGATGATGACTTTTGCCGCGACCCAAGGCCTGCAAGACGCCCTGTCCGAAGTCATGTTTCGCCAGTACTTCGGCGAGGGCCTAGACATCAGCGACCCGGATATTCTGGCCGCCGCCGGTGCCGAAGCTGGGATGGATGCAGCCGCCGTCGAATCATTGTTGGGATCGGACGATGGCCGGGCGGAAATTCACCAATCGGATGCAGCCGCTCGCGCCATGGGAATTTCCGGCGTGCCGACCTTTGTATTTGACAATAAATACGCTCTTGTCGGCGCTCAAGAACCCGCCGCATTCCTCGAGCTTTTCGATCACTTAGAATCAGAAGCGGCATAGTGCAGATCGTGATCCGAAGGATCACGTGAATCTGATTGAAAGAAAGAGTGCGGCCCTTCGCTGTGTGGACGAACTGGTCGCGCGAGCAGATCGTGGCGTGGCTTCACGCCACGTGAATCTGATCGGCAAACAAAATGCTATGCCGCTAAACTCGCCAGTTCGTCCGCCAGTTGGCGGGAGCCTGCCAGGCGGTCTTTTTCCCGGCTCCATTCGCGCTTGATCACCAAGGTATGGTCCGGGCGCAAAAACGCCCCTTCTGGTTGGTCTGAAATAAATCCGATTAGCTTTTCCGGATTGGCAAAGCGGTTATTGCGGAATGCCACGGTGGCGCCCCGGGGGCCGGCATCTAGTTTTTCCACCCCGGCGGCAATCAACGCCAGCTTGATGGCAACAATGGCCAACAATTTTTCAACCTCGTCGGGCAACGGCCCAAAGCGGTCGATCAACTCCGCCGCATAGGCTTCGATTTCTGCGTGGTCGGCCAATTGCGACAGCCGCCG